>CAIVBX010000044.1 GCA_903904275.1 uncultured Pseudomonadota bacterium | reverse complement strand
GGCATTTGCGGCATTTGCACCGTTGTTATTATTCGCTATCAAATACCTTACATTGTTATTTATGGATAAAACAGTCGATTGCAAAGCTCTCAATTCTGATTCAACACTCATGCTCCTGCCTCCGCTAACGTCGCAATCGTTCCGAGTGAACTTTGCGCTCCTGTGATAATGGACATCATCACTTCTGCGCCGACTTGCGCGGCATCAACGGCAACTCTATCGTCACTAATTCTTGACCTATCTGTTTCTTGAACGGATTGATTGTTTGCCTTCACAGCTTCAATAAACAGCATTGTCGATTTATTTTGCGCTTCAACACCTAATTCGGCATTTATTTTCGACGCTTCAAATGCCATTTGTGCATCGAGTTTGCTTTTTTCAACGTTCAATTGAGCATTCACTTTTGACACATCCGTTGATAATTCGGCGTTTAATTTCGAGGCTTCCAGTTTAAATTGCTCTGTGATTTTTTTAGATTCGATTTGATTTTGATTGTTAAATTTATCGACTTCTATTTTTAAGTGGTTATTTATTTTTTCGATATTGACCTGCTCCTTCCATGCTTCCAATTCAATACCAAGCCGCTTTGATGTTTCGGATGCAATGGACATTTCTGTTTCCAAATCCTTGTAGTATTTTTGCAATAACTGTTCTGAACGCTGCAAGTTAGCATTGAGTGTTTTTAACTTCAATTCTTCTCGCTGTGTTTTCATGGCGAATTCAGCGGTCGCCGTTTCGCGTTGCTCACGATGTAGTTCAATAGCGAGTTTGACGGGTTCATTTCGCATTGATTGTGCTTTAACGGCTTCTGAATAGGCTTGAAAGGCAATCATGTTGCCGCGCATCGATTCAGCGTAGTTTTCAGTTAAGAGTTTTGACTGTTCAATTTTGAGTTTATTGTTTTCAAGTTTGAAGTGACCGATTTCAAGTTCAGTTTTGCGAATTGTATTTGCCAATTCAGTTGCACGATTCATGGCATCTTGCAACTGAATCCGTTGCTGGTTTTGTTCACCAACCAGCTTCATTTTTTCGAGTTTTAATTTATAGGTTTCGGTCGCCTTAATCGCGTTATCAACCCATTGCGTGCGAACATCCGACACGACTTTCCATAACTCTAACTGGTCTTTGAACTTTTGAACTTGCAGGTTGTGATACTGAATCCCAAAATCAGCAATAAATTTAGCTGAATTCAGCGCACGCTCCATCATTGCGCCGTGATAACTCAGCATCGCCGTTTCAAGTTGCACGCCTTGTTGAATCGCAAATTGCTGCGCTTGTACATACAAATCGGCACGCTTTAGCATAATGTCACGGTTAATCCCTGACATCGCTTTATTCATCGTATCCTGCGCCTTGTTTAATAACCCGACCATTGCAGATGGAGGTATTTTAAAACCACGCGCTGCCATTTGACGGGCAATTTGCTGTGTTGAATCTTTGTAAGTCGCCGCCTCTCTATCGCGTCCACGTTGAAATAACAGCAATTCATCCTCAGGATTTATACCCGTTGCACCGACCGTCATTTCTTTTAATAGTGCATCTAATAGCGAATCTTTAAATTCACTTTGATAACTCGCTTCAACAAAGGAAAAATTGTTGCTCGGAACAAGGTAATCAGCCGTTGGATTTGGGATTAAATACTTATCGACAACAATTGAATCAGGGTCGGAAATGGTTAAATCTGAAATTTCGGCATTTTTAAAAACATCGGGGGCAGACGATAGTGTGACATCAACAGTATCCAATTCGACTACACCAGTAGGCGGCGTAATCTCTAAAAACTTGGGTAATTCAGGAAATTCTAATGCTTGCGGTGTCGC
>CAIVBX010000043.1 GCA_903904275.1 uncultured Pseudomonadota bacterium | reverse complement strand
ACTAATGGTTGAAGATAAAACATGTGTTTGGTCTTCCAGTGATTTAGCAGAAGCAGCAGCTTCTTCAACTAATGCGGAATTTTGTTGGGTGGTATCATCAATTTCTGTAAGTGACTGATTAACATAATCAACACTTGAAATTTGCTCATTGGAAGATGCACTAATTGAACCAATCATATTCGTTACACCTTCAATCGAACTCAAAATTCCTTCCATTGTTTTCCCCGCTTTTATTGCCAAAAAGCTACCATCTTCGACTTTTTCAACCGAATCGTTAATTAAACTTTTAATTTCACCCGCCGCAGTCGCCGCACGTTGCGCTAAACTCCGAACTTCTGTTGCAACAACCGCAAAACCGCGTCCTTGCTCACCTGCACGAGCTGCTTCAACCGCTGCATTTAACGCCAAAATGTTCGTCTGAAATGCAATGCTATCAATCACAGAAATAATATCGACAATTTTTCTCGAAGATTCGTTAATGCCTTCCATCGTTTTAACAACTTGCCCTACGGCTAAAACACCATCTTTAGCAATTTTTGATGATTTTTGAACCAATTCGTTAGCATGTTGAGCATTCGAACTATTTTCTTTAATCGTGTGAGTAAATTCATTCATATTTGCGGCGGTTTTTTCTAAATTTGCCGCTTGCTCGATAGTACGACGTGATAAATCATAATTTCCCGTGGCAATTTCTTGCGCTGCATTTGCAATCACTATGCTAGATTCTTTAATGTCACTAACTAACATCCTTAAATTTTCACCTGTGTGATTCATGCCTGAAATTAGATCACCAAATACACCAGGATAATTTTGTTCACTATTTTGGGTTAAATCGCCTTTTGCTAACGCTAATGCAATTCGTGTAATTTCATTCAAACTGCCTTCCAATGCGTCTAACGATAAATTGACATTATCTTTTAAAACCGCAAATTCGCCTTGCCCTTCTGCTTGAACACGATGACTGACATTGCCTTGTGCGACAGCTCCCATAACAGAACCGATATTTGCAATTAACTCTTGCATGGTTTTCATTGTTTTCATTGCACTATCAATGGCGTGTTGATATTCACCTTCAACAGTTGTATCAATTCGTTTGTTAAAATCTCCGACACTTAATGCAGCCATTAAACTGTTAATTCCAGAAGTTGTTTTTAATAAAACTTTTGTTAGTGAATTTAAACGTTTTGAAGCATGAGCAAAACTACCGTGTAAGCCTTCAGGGTAACTACGACGAGAAAAATCACCATAAGTAATATATGCCATCGAATAGTGCATATCGACTTGCGCGGTTTCAACTTGATCCATTAAATCATTCAACGCCCATGCAACTTGTTGAACTTTTGTTGACCGACCACCTATCCGAATGATGCGATGTTCAACTGAACCTTTGCGCCATTCCTCTGTAACGGATGTAATTTGATCCAGCAACTTTCTATTTTTTAGATAAATGTAGTAATAGAGAGTAGCGCTTGAAAATGAAACAACTGAAATGACTAAAAAAACAACCCAATTGTGGGAAAAAACCCAAAAGCAAATCAGCGTTGCAATCCAAGCTAACCCCGCAATGCGTAAAGCGGTTCTTTCGCTAAAATTAAAGAGCTTGTAAAACATTGATAAGTTCCTCATAACTAATACCTTTCTCTTCTAATAAGTTACCTAAAACTGCTCCAGACGCTGCCATGGCATCTTTTACACCTGCTTGTTTTTCAGCTTGCAACATTGCTTTATAAACATCGGTCACAATTGGAATTGCTTTAGGATTTGGCATTCGTCGAACAGAGGTGTAACCAATCTTCTGTTTATTTTTATCGATAATTGGTGCAACGTGTGTGAACACCCAATAAAACCCACCGTCTTTAGACATATTTTTGACGAAAGCAAAAATTTCTTTATCTTCCGCTAAATAATCCCACAGTAATTTAAACACCACGCGCGGCATACTTGGATGACGAACGATATTATGTTGACTACCGAGTAATTCTTCTTCTGAATAACCCGAAAATTCAATAAAAATTTCGTTTGCGTAAATAATTCGACCTTTTAAATCGGTTTTCGATACGATGAAATCTTGTTCTCGCATAATACGTTCTTTATCTGTGGGTATGATGTCTTTGTGTTTCATAATTTAGCGATTTTCTCTTAAATTTTTATTTTGAGTTCATTCCAGTGATTTATTCATTACTGGTTATAATGTTTTTCACATTTTGACAGATTTCTTTAACTATGACACTTTCCGAAACCACACGATTACAGTATTTAAACGCAATGGGAATAACGATTTGGCAATCACGTTTTACACCCGAGTCGATTATCACGCCAATTGAATTTAATCCGACTGAAATTATCAAACCTGATACTTGGGAAGTATTACGCACGGAAGTTTCCAATTGTAATTTATGCAGTTTATGTACCACTCGCACACAAACTGTTTTCGGTGAAGGAAATTTAAATGCAAAATGGTTTTTTATCGGCGAAGCACCAGGACAACACGAAGATGAACAAGGTCGTCCGTTTATCGGCGAAGCGGGGCAATTATTAACTGAAATGTTGCGAGCCATGAAATTGACACGCGAAGATATTTTTATTGCCAACATTTTAAAATGTCGTCCGCCAAAAAATCGTGACCCACACGTTGATGAAATTCAACAATGTCGAAATTATCTGCAACGACAAATTGCTTTAGTTCAACCAAAAATGATTATTGCTGTTGGACGCATCGCCGCTCAAACCTTGCTCGAAACAACTGAAAAAATTGGAAAATTACGCGGCAATGTTTATCAATTTGAAAATATCCCCTTGATTGCAATTTATCATCCATCTTATTTATTGCGCTCGCTAACTGAAAAACGCAAAGCGTGGCAAGATTTACAATTTGCGCTGCAAACCTTTAAACAACTACGCTAAACTGTGACCACTTTTAATTTATACATAAAAACAAAAAACTATGACTGATAACGTACACGCTCACGAAATTCACAAATTTGGCTCAATGGCAGAACGCTGGTGGGATAAACAAGGCGAATTCAAAACCTTGCACGCAGTAAATCCGTTGCGTTTGCAATTTATTCAGCAATTCACAGAAATTTCTAACAAACGTGGCGTTGATGTCGGTTGTGGTGGAGGAATTTTAACGGAAGCCTTAGCGCAACATGGCGTTGATGCGTTGGGCATTGATTTAAGCGGTGATTTAATTGATGTTGCCGAATTGCACGCTTTAGAAATGGGCGTTTCAACCGTAAATTATCAAAAAATCTCGGTTGAAAAATTAGCTGAAGAACAACCTGAAAGTTTTGATTTTGTAACGTGCATGGAAATGCTTGAACACGTTCCCGACGCAGGTTCGATTATTTCAGCGTGTGCAAAATTGGTGAAACCTGACGGCATGGTGTTTTTCTCAACGTTAAACCGCAAACCAAAAGCCTTTTTGCTAGCGATTGTCGCGGCGGAATATGTTTTACAAATGTTGCCGAAAGGCACACATGAATTTAAAACTTTTATCAAACCGCATGAATTGAGCAAAACAGCGCGTTCAGTAGGTTTGGAACTTCAAAGCATGATTGGTATTGAATACAATCCAATTACACAACGTTTTTCACTCGGAAAAGATGTTGATGTGAATTACATCGCGGCATTCAAAAAACAGGCTTAATCATGAAATTATCGTGCGTATTATTCGATTTAGACGGAACACTGGTTGACACTGCGCCCGATTTAATTGCGTGTTTGAATTATGGTTTAGCACAACACGGTTTTTCAATCGTTTCACATGAACATGTTAAATCACACGTTTCATTTGGCGCGATTGCGATGATTAACGCCAGTATTGAAAGCGATGTTGATGAAAAAAAACGCGCGGCAATTTTAAATTCCATGCTGATTGAATATGAAAATAACATTGCACGATTCAGCCGTTTTTTCGATGGAATGACGGATGTTTTAGAATTTATCGAAACGCAAAATTTATCGTGGGGGATTGTGACAAATAAACGTGAACATTTTACATTCCCGTTAATTGACGCACTAAATTTGAGAACTCGCGCGGCGTGCATCATTTGTGGCGATACGACACCAAATCCTAAACCCCATCCCGCGCCACTTTTTGCGGCATGTAAAAAAATCGGTGTTTCGGTTGAAGAATGTGTTTATATCGGTGATGCCGCACACGATATTTTAGCGGGTAAAAATGCAGGAATGCTCACACTCGCAGCAACTTATGGTTATTTGCGACCGAATGAAAATGCTGAATTGTGGGGCGCAAATGCGTTAATTGAGTCACCCAAAGCATTACTTGAATGGTTAAAACAGTCGAGTATCACCGCCTAACGCTTTATGCAATGCAACATTCTGTTGCGCAATTATGGATAAACTTTCAATTTGTTGAATTTTCGCTTGATAAATCGTTTGCTGTGCTTGCAAAACATCCAGAAAATTCGTTAATCCTTTTTTGTAACGCTCAGTTGCTAAATCCAATGCCGTTTGATTTGAAAGAATCGCTTGTGAAAGTGCGTCATGACGTTTTGATTCATTGCGATAAGAAACCAACGCATTTTCGACTTCTTGAAATGCGGTTAAAACAGTTGATTGATACGACAAAAAGGCTTGTTCAAATTGCGCGTCTTTCGATTCGATATTTGCTTGTAATTTCCCCCAATTAAATAACGGTGTCGTAATCGTTGACGCGCTTGACCACGATTTTCCCATTGGTGTGAAATCAGTAATTTTCAAATTTTGCAGCCCCACAAATGCTGCCAAATTCACTTTCGGATAAAGTTCAGCCGTTGCAATGCCAACATACGCATTTGCTAACGCTATTTGTCTTTCGGCTTTGCGAATATCGGGACGACGTTGCAATAATTCAGACGGTAAATTGGTGATTGAAAGCGTTGAAACGGGAATGGATTTTGTTTCAAAAAAGCGTTTTTCCAGCGCGTTCGGTTCACGTCCTAACAAAACGCTCAACGCATGAATCGCATGTTGAATT
>CAIVBX010000042.1 GCA_903904275.1 uncultured Pseudomonadota bacterium | reverse complement strand
TATCAACGTGCGGTGAAATCAATATCGTAAAACGTTCTTTTTTAGTAGGCAATGGAATCGGACCTTTAACTTGTGCGCCCGTTCTTCTTGCTGTTTCTACTATCTCACTCGCCGACTGATCAATCAATTTGTGATCAAATGATTTCAAGCGGATTCTGATAGTTTGATTAGACATAATTTTTACTCAATAATCGATGCAACAACGCCAGCACCTACTGTGCGACCGCCTTCACGAATTGCAAAACGCAACCCTTCTTCCATAGCAATTGATGAAATCAATTTAACTTTGACCGAAATGTTGTCACCAGGCATTACCATTTCAACACCTTCTGGTAATTCTACTGCGCCTGTTACGTCTGTTGTTCTAAAATAGAACTGTGGACGATAACCATTGAAGAATGGTGTATGACGACCACCTTCATCTTTTGACAAGATATAAATTTCAGAATTGAAGTAAGAATGTGGTTTGATTGTGCCTTTGTGTGCTAAAACTTGACCACGTTCAACGTCATCACGTTTTGTGCCACGCAACAATAAGCCAACGTTATCGCCTGCTTCACCTTGATCCAACAATTTGCGGAACATTTCAACGCCAGTACAAGTCGTAACGACTGTTGGACGAATACCAACGATTTCAACTTCTTGACCAACTTTAATGACACCACGTTCGATACGACCAGTAACAACCGTACCACGACCTGAAATCGAAAATACGTCTTCGATTGGCATTAAGAATGCGCCATCAACAGCACGTTCTGGCAATGGAATGTAAGTGTCTAACGCTTCAACTAATTTCACAACTGAAGGTGCACCGATTGGACTTTCATCACCTTGCAATGCCAATAAAGCTGAACCACGAATGATTGGCGTATCATCACCAGGGAACTCGTACATATCCAACAATTCACGAATTTCCATTTCAACTAATTCAATCAACTCTTCGTCATCAACCATATCCGCTTTGTTTAAGAAAACAACGATATATGGAACACCAACTTGGCGTGATAACAAAATGTGTTCACGAGTTTGTGGCATTGGACCATCTGCTGCTGAACACACTAAAATTGCACCGTCCATTTGCGCCGCACCTGTAATCATGTTTTTTACATAATCAGCATGACCTGGACAGTCAACGTGAGCGTAATGACGATTCGGCGATTCATATTCAACGTGTGAAGTCGCAATGGTAATACCACGCGCTCTCTCTTCAGGGGCGTTATCAATTTGATCAAAAGCTTTTACTGCACCACCATGCAATTTAGCCATGACGGTTGTTAATGCCGCTGTTAAAGTAGTTTTACCATGATCAACGTGACCGATTGTGCCAACATTAACATGTGGTTTGCTACGCGAAAATTTTTCTTTAGCCATGAGTTACACCTTAAAAATAATTCAAATTTATAAAAATCTTTTAATGATTGTTTCAGCAATATGCGACGGCACTTCACTGTATTTTTCAAACTGCATACTGTACGTTGCTCGTCCTTGCGATAAAGAACGCAAATCGGTGGCATAACCAAACATTTCCGACAACGGCACTTCGCAGTTAATCATTTTTGCAGACGCGCTATCTTTCATTGACTGAATAACACCACGCCGCTTACTAATATCACCAACGACATCCCCCATGTATTCTTCAGAAGTGGTCACTTCAACATGCATCATTGGCTCTAACAAAGTGGGAGTGGCATTTTTAGCCCCTTCCCTAAAACACATCGCCCCCGCTGTGCGGAAAGCAGATTCATTTGAATCAACATCGTGATAAGAGCCATCAAACAATGTTGCCTTCACATCTAACACAGGATACCCAGCTAAAATTCCACCGCGAAGCTGGTCTTGAACACCTTTATCAACAGCCTGAATGTACTCACTAGGCACTGCCCATTTTGGAACTTCATTTACGAATTCATAGCCTGAACCACGTTTTAATGGCTCTAATCTTAACTTAATGTGAGCATATTGCGCTTTAGCTCCCATTTTACGAGAAAACTCGGTCTCTTGTTCGAAAACTGAACCAATTGTTTCACGATAAGCAACTTGTGGTGATCCGACACTTGCATCAACATTAAATTCACGTTTCATCCGATCGACAATAATCTCTAAATGCAACTCGCCCATTCCAGAAATAACTAATTGCCCTGAATCAGCATCAACACTCGTTTTAAAAGAAGGATCCTCTTGCGCCAAACGCTCCAATGCAGCGGTCATTTTATCTTCATCCGCTTTAGTTTTTGGTTCAATTGCAATTGAAATCACTGGCTCTGGAAATACAATCTTTTCCAAAATGATCTGCTCTTTCATATCGCAAAGCGTATCGCCCGTCGTTACATCTTTCAAACCAATTATGGCAGCAATATCCCCTGCGAAAACTTCTTTTACTTCTTCACGACTATTAGCATGCAGCTGAAAAATCTTACCAATTCGCTCACGCTTCATTTTAGTAGCATTAAAAATGATGTCGCCCAACGCCAAAACGCCAGAATAAACTCTAAAAAACGTCAACACTCCAACAAAAGGGTCAGTTGCAATTTTAAATGCTAACGCTGAAAAAGGTTCTGCATCACTAGCAATTCTAACAACCTCAGAAACACCATTTGTCAAAACACCTTGAACAGGTTTTATATCTGTTGGCGCTGGTAAATAATCAATTACCGCGTCAAGCAATGCTTGAATACCTTTATTCTTAAAAGCTGTTCCACAAAAAACGGGAACAATTTTATTTGCAATCGTTAAGACACGAATACCGAATTTAATTTCTTCATTGGTTAAAAACCCATTTTCAAGATACTTATCAGTTAATTCTTCGCTAACGTCTGCCGAAGATTCAATTAGTAATTCTCGCCATTTGTTTGCTTCCGAAAGTAAATCAGTGGGAATATCCACTTCATCAAAAGTAGTTCCCATATTTGCATCGTGCCAATAAATGGCTTTCATGCTAATCAGATCAATAACACCTTTAAAACTATCTTCTTTGCCTATTGGCAACTGCAACAAAACAGGATTTGCCGCCAAACGAGTTTTTATTTGCTCAACCGTGCCGAAAAAATCAGCACCGATGCGATCCATCTTATTAACAAACGCTAATCGAGGAACCTCATATTTATCAGCTTGTCGCCAAACCGTTTCAGATTGCGGCTCAACACCACCGACAGCACACAAAACAGCACACGCACCATCTAAAACTCGTAACGACCGCTCAACTTCGATTGTGAAATCAACGTGTCCAGGTGTATCGATAATGTTAATGCGATGTTGTTCATACTGACCTCGCATCCCACTCCAAAAACAAGTCGTCGCTGCAGATGTAATTGTAATCCCGCGCTCTTGCTCTTGCACCATCCAATCCATAACAGCTGCACCGTCATGAACCTCTCCCATTTTATGAGAGACACCTGTGTAATATAAAATTCGTTCAGTCGTCGTGGTTTTACCAGCATCAATGTGAGCCATGATGCCAATATTACGATATTTTTCTATCGGTGTTTTGCGCGCCACAACGACTAATTAACCTCTTACCAACGGTAATGCGAGAATGCTTTGTTTGCTTCAGCCATACGATGAGTATCTTCGCGCTTTTTCACAGCAGAGCCGCGACTTTCAAACGCATCTAATAGTTCACCAGCTAATTTAGCAGCCATCGTGCGCTCGTTTCTTTTACGAGATGCGTCAATCAACCAACGCATTGATAAAGCTAAACGACGTGCTGGACGGACCTCAACAGGCACTTGATACGTCGCACCACCAACACGGCGGGATTTAACCTCCACGCGAGGCTGGACATTTTCTAATGCTTTAGAAAGAATATCTAACGGTGCTTCATGACCTTTACGTTCGATTGCATCCAACGCGCCATAAATAATACTTTCAGCAACTGACTTCTTGCCGCTTTCCATAATCATATTCATGAATTTAGTCAACATTACGCTGCCAAATCGTGGATCTGGAATGATTTCTCTTTTTGTAGCTACTCTTCTTCTTGACATTTACTTACCAATTAACTTTTAGGACGTTTAGTTCCGTATTTAGAACGACCACATTTTCTGTTATTTACACCAGAAGCATCTAAGCTACCGCGTACAACGTGATAACGAACACCTGGCAAATCTTTCACACGACCACCGCGAATTAAAACCACGGAATGCTCTTGTAAATTGTGACCTTCACCACCAATGTAACTACTAACTTCCGCGCCATTTGTTAAACGAACACGAGCTACTTTTCTAAGAGCTGAGTTTGGTTTTTTAGGTGTTGTTGTATACACACGGGTGCAAACACCACGACGTTGTGGACACGCTTCTAAAGCGGGAACATTACTTTTTTCTATTTTTTTAGCTCGAGGCTTGCGAACCAATTGATTGATCGTTGCCATACTTTTACTCCAAAATTATTTTAACTGCCCGTTCACAACCTGCTAAAACGGAGCTAATTGGCTCTAACTTAAAGCACAATAGCTGACTGTAGCAGATTATGATACTGACTATTTAACACTAGGTCAAGCCTAAATGTTTCAAATATTTAATGCTTGTTTTAATTGCTCTTCGACATCATTAACATCAATCATTGTAGTCGAATTTATTTCAATAATTTGCGCCGCTTGTTGCGCTAAACGTTGTCGCCGCCCTTCGTGATAAGCTAGTCCAGTCCCCGCTGGAATCAATCTGCCAACAATTACGTTTTCTTTCAATCCCAGCAAATTATCACTCAATCCACGAACTGCAGCATCAGTTAATACTCTCGTTGTTTCTTGGAATGAAGCAGCAGAAATAAACGACTCAGTCGCTAATGATGCTTTCGTAATCCCCAATAAAATCGAATCATAACTTGCTGGAATTTTACCTGCCGCTTCAGCTTTATCATTTTCTTCACGCATTGCCGCACGTTCAACTTGCTCACCTTTCAAGAAGCAGGTATCACCGCCCGCAGTGATTTCAACTTTTCTCAACATTTGACGGATAATCGCTTCAATGTGTTTATCGTTGATTTTTACACCTTGCAAACGATAAACGTCTTGAATTTCTTTGACCAAATAATTCGCCAATTCTTCAATACCACGCAAACGCAAAATATCATGCGGAGTCAATTCGCCTTCAGCAATCGTTTCACCTTTTTCGACTTGTTCACCCTCGAAAACGGTAATATGTCGCCATTTTGGAATCAACGTTTCATACACTTCCCCATTTGCATCGGTAATTGAAACACGTTGTTTACCTTTGGTTTCTTTGCCAAATGCAATCGTACCCGTCGCTTCTGCTAAAATCGCAGGATCTTTGGTTTTACGCGCTTCAAATAAATCTGCAACACGCGGCAAACCACCCGTAATATCACGAGTTTTACTTGATTCTTGTGGAATACGGGCTAAAACGTCACCGATTTTTACTTCAGTGTTATTTTTAATGCTAGCGATAGCACCTGCTGGTAAGAAGTATTGCGCCGCAATTTCAGTACCTGGCAAATAAATCGTACCTCCGTTGGCATCAAGCAATCTCACCATCGGACGCAATTCACGACCCGCGCTACCACGTTGTTTGGGATCAATCACAACTTCCGAACTCAAACCTGTCATTTCGTCAGATTGTTTTTGAACCGTCACGCCTTCAACGAAATCTTTCAACTCGATAATACCGTCTACTTCAGTAATAACTGGATGGGTAAATGGATCCCAAGTTGCAATAATTTCACCTGTTTCAACATGATCGCCTTCTTTTTTAGAAAGTACCGCGCCGTAAGGAATTTTGTAACGTTCGCGTTCACGACCATACTCGTCAACAACACCAACCTCGCCCGAACGTGAAACAGCAACTAAATTACATTCACGATTCATAACGCTTTTTAGATTGCTCAAACGAATCGAACCCGAAGATTTAACTTGAACATTACTAATTGCCGCCGCTCTTGAAGCCGCACCACCGATGTGGAAAGTACGCATAGTAAGCTGCGTTCCAGGTTCACCAATTGATTGCGCGGCAATAACGCCGACGGCTTCCCCGATATTAACTAAATGTCCGCGACCTAAATCACGACCGTAACACGCAGCACAAACACCGTGACGATTTTCACAAGTAATAATCGAACGAACAACAACGTGATCAACACTATTTTTCTCAAGAACAGCAACCCAATCTTCATCAAGCAAGGTACCACGCGGTGCAATCACGTTTTCACCTGATTTGTCTAAAACGTCAATTGCCGCAACACGACCTAAAACACGCTCTGACAATGGTTCAACAACGTCACCGCCTTCGATAATTGGATTCATCGACAAACCACTTGTCGTACCGCAATCTTGAGAACTAATCACCAAATCTTGTGCCACATCAACTAAACGACGTGTCAAATAACCTGAGTTAGCAGTTTTCAACGCCGTATCTGCCAAACCTTTACGCGCACCGTGAGTCGAAATGAAGTATTGTAAAACGTCCAAACCTTCACGGAAATTAGCAGTAATTGGTGTTTCGATAATCGAACCATCTGGTTTTGCCATCAAACCACGCATCCCAGCAAGCTGACGAATCTGCGCCGCAGACCCCCTCGCTCCAGATTCTGCCATCATGAACACAGAATTGAACGATTTTTGTTCTTTGGTTTCGCCATTTTCGTCAATGTAAGATTCTTTACCCAAACCTTCCATCATCACTTTCGCAATTTGATCGTTGGCATGTGACCAAATATCGACAACTTTGTTATAACGTTCGCCGTCGGTCACTAAACCGTTTGAATACTGAGTTTGAATTTCGTTCACTTCCGCATTTGAAGAAGCCAAAATGTCTTGCTTTTTCAATGGAATAACCATGTCTTCAATACCAAAAGAAATGCCCGAGCGCGTCGCGTATTTGAAACCCAAATACATCAACTGATCCGCTAAAATAACAGTATCTTTGTTACCCATGTAGCGATAACTATAGTTAATCAAGCGCGAAATGTTCTTTTTCGTCATATCGCAATTAACTAAATCAAACGGCATTCCTTCTGGAATTACTTCCCAAATCAACGCACGTCCAACAGTGGTTGTAACACGATGCACTTTATGTGTGACTTCGCCTACTTTGTCAGTCATTTTTTCCGTGATTCGCAATTGAATCCGCGTTTGCAATTCGACCGACTTTTCCATCAAGGCTTTATGTATTTCGCCAATACTGCCAAAAATACTTGGATTTTTTTCAGTGTCATTGCCAACTGCATTCATTTTTTCACGGCTAATAAAATAAAGCCCCAAAACCACGTCTTGCGACGGATTGATAACAGGCTCGCCGTTAGCAGGTGACAAAATGTTGTTTGTTGCCATCATCAATGTCCGCGCTTCAAGTTGCGCTTCAATCGATAATGGAACGTGAACCGCCATTTGATCGCCGTCAAAGTCAGCGTTGAATGCGCTACAAACGAGCGGATGCAACTGAATTGCCTTTCCTTCAATCAACGTCGGCTCAAACGCTTGAATACCCAAGCGATGCAACGTGGGCGCACGATTAAGCATAATTGGATGTTCACGAATCACTTCTTCGAGAATATCCCAAACTTCCGCACCTTCACGCTCCACCATTTTTTTCGCAGCTTTAATTGTTGTCGCATGACCGCGCGATTGTAATTTACTGAAAATAAAAGGCTTGAATAATTCCAATGCCATTTTTTTCGGTAAACCACATTGATGCAAACGCAACGAAGGACCTACCACAATTACCGAACGACCTGAATAATCAACCCGTTTTCCAAGTAAGTTTTGACGGAAACGACCTTGCTTACCTTTAATCATATCGGCAAGCGATTTTAACGGACGACGATTTGTTCCTGTAATTGCACGACCACGACGACCGTTATCCAGTAACGCATCGACCGATTCTTGCAACATACGTTTTTCGTTACGCACGATAATGTCAGGCGCACTCAAATCTAATAACCGATTTAAACGGTTGTTACGGTTAATCACACGACGATATAAATCGTTCAAATCCGACGTTGCAAAACGTCCACCATCAAGTGGTACAAGTGGTCGTAATTCAGGCGGTAAAACGGGCAGCACATTCAAAATCATCCATTCGGGACGATTATTTGACGCAAGTAATGCGCTCATCACTTTGAGGCGTTTTGCGTATTTTTTAATTTTTGTTTCTGAACTTGTCGCGTTAATTTCTTGTTTTAAAATTTCAACTTCAGCCTTTAAATCAATTGCTTTTAACAAATCAAAAATAGCTTCTGCTCCCATTTTGGCAACAAAATCATCACCAAATTGTTCAGAATAATCCATGTATTCATCATCTGTTAACAACGTACCTTTCGTTAAAGACGTGTCACCTGCATCTAAAATCACAAATGATTCAAAATACAATACACGTTCAATTTCACGCAATGTCATATCGAGCAATAACGCGATACGAGAAGGTAATGATTTTAAAAACCAAATGTGCGCGACAGGACTTGCTAAATCAATATGTCCCATGCGTTCACGACGCACTTTTGACAAAGTGACTTCAACGCCGCATTTTTCACAAATTACGCCACGATGTTTTAAGCGTTTGTATTTACCGCATAAACATTCGTAATCGCTAACAGGACCAAAAATTTTGGCACAAAACAAACCATCACGTTCAGGTTTGAAGGTACGGTAATTGATAGTTTCAGGTTTTTTAACTTCGCCGTAAGACCACGAGCGAATCACCTCTGGTGAGGCTAAACCAATTTTAATTGCATCAAAATCTTCCGCACGATTCTGACGTTTTAAGAAATTCATTAAATCTTTCAAGAGCTTGTCCTCTTTAAAATACGTTTAAAAGCACAAGGCGCAATTCGCGCCTTGTAGACCAACTTGTGCCTAGATTATTCTCGTTCTAATTCGATATTGACCGCTAATGAACGAATTTCTTTAATTAACACGTTAAACGATTCAGGCATTCCCGCTTCCATTTTGTGGTCGCCATCGACGATGTTTTTATACATGCGCGTTCTACCTGTTACGTCGTCAGATTTGACAGTAAGCATTTCTTGCAAAGTGTACGCCGCGCCGTAGGCTTGTAACGCCCAAACTTCCATCTCACCGAAACGTTGACCACCGAATTGCGCTTTACCGCCTAATGGTTGTTGCGTGACTAAGCTGTAAGGCCCTGTCGAACGAGCGTGCATTTTGTCATCGACTAAATGGTTCAATTTCAACATATACATATAGCCAACGGTGACTTTACGCTCAAATCGTTCGCCCGTTAAACCGTCGAATAACCAAGTTTGACCATCTTCTGGCAAATCCGCTAAACGCAGCATTGTACGAATATCTTCTTCGTCTGCACCATCGAAAACGGGGGTTGCCATTGGCACGCCTGCTACTAAGTTGTGCGCCATTTCCAAAATTTCTGCATCGTTAAACGATTTCAAATCTTCTTTACGACCGCTGCAATTGTAAATTTGGTCAAGATATTCCCGAATCGCTTTTACTTTTGCTTTTGATTCATCGTATTTCGCTTCGAGCATTAAACCAATTTTCTTACCAAGACCTTTCGCCGCCCAACCTAAATGGGTTTCCAAAACCTGCCCCACGTTCATCCGCGATGGTACGCCGAGTGGATTTAAAACAATGTCAACAGGATTACCGTCCGCTGTGTATGGCATATCTTCAATAGGGCGAATCATAGAGATAACACCTTTATTTCCGTGTCGTCCCGCCATTTTATCACCAGGTTGAATGCGGCGTTTTACTGCCAAATACACTTTCACCATTTTCAAAACGCCTGGTGGTAAATCGTCACCCATCGTGATTTTGCGTTTTTTGTCTTCAAATTTCGCATCAAAATCTTTGCGTTGTTGCTCGATTTGTTTTTCAGTCGTGGTAAGCAAAGCGTTCAACTCGTCATCTTTTATTTTAAGTTTAAACCAATCAGACGGTTTCAAATTTTTCAGATATTTCGCTGTTAATTCATCACCCGCGCTCAAATCTTTACCTGCTTGTGCGACTTTTCCAACCAAATCTTTGGCAACGCGAGCAAAAATGTCGCCTTCCATAATTTTCAATTGGTCGTCTAAATCTTTGCGATAACTTTTGATTTGTTCTTGTTCGATGTCCAAAGCACGTTTGTCTTTTTTCACGCCATCGCGAGTGAAAACTTGCACGTCGATAACCGTACCTTCGATGCTTCCAGGTACACGCAACGAGGTATCTTTCACGTCTGCTGCTTTTTCACCGAAAATCGCACGCAATAATTTTTCTTCTGGTGTGAGTTGGGTTTCACCTTTTGGTGTCACTTTGCCAACCAAAATATCGCCGCCTTTCACTTCCGCGCCGACATAAACAATGCCTGATTCGTCTAATTTCGATAAGGCTTCTTCGCTTACGTTTGGAATGTCTGCGGTAATTTCTTCTGGGCTGTGCTTGGTATCACGAGCCACACACGTTTTTTCTTCGATATGAATCGTAGTAAAACGGTCTTCTTTCACCACACGCTCAGAAACTAAAATCGAATCTTCAAAGTTATAACCATTCCAAGGCATGAACGCCACAAGCATGTTTTGACCCAATGCCAACTCGCCCATATCCGTCGAAGGACCATCCGCCATAATGTCGCCAGCTTTGACAACGTCTCCGACTTTTACAAGTGGTTTTTGATTGATACAAGTGTTTTGGTTTGAGCGGGTATATTTTATTAAGTTATAAATATCAACGCCTGACGTGCCATTTTCAGTTTCGGTATCGTTCACACGAACAACGATTCTTGCCGCGTCAACTGATTCAATTTTACCGCCACGAGTTGCAACAACTGATACACCTGAATCTTTTGCAACAGTACGTTCCATCCCTGTTCCGACTAACGGCTTTTCAGCGCGTAAGGTTGGAACGGCTTGACGTTGCATGTTTGAACCCATTAACGCACGGTTCGCGTCATCGTGTTCTAAGAAAGGAATGATCGAAGCCGCGACTGACACAATTTGTTTTGACGAAACGTCCATGTACTGCACAGTGTCAGACATCGCCAACGTAAATTCGTCTTTGTGTCGGCAAGATACTAAACCTTCAACTAATTTACCTGTTGAATCAACAGGAACACTCGCTTGCGCGATGACGAAACTACCCTCTTCAATGGCTGACAAATAATCAACTTGATCTGTTACTTTACCGTCAACTACTTTACGGTAAGGCGTTTCTAAGAATCCATAATGATTGGTTCGGGCATAAACCGACAACGAGTTAATCAAACCAATGTTTGGTCCCTCAGGTGTTTCAATTGGGCAAACTCGACCGTAATGCGTGGCGTGTACGTCTCGAACCTCAAAGCCAGCACGCTCACGCGCTAAACCACCAGGTCCTAACGCAGAAACACGGCGTTTATGCGTAATTTGAGACAATGGATTATTTTGATCCATGAATTGAGATAATTGACTTGAACCAAAAAATTCTTTAATTGCCGCAGAAACAGGTTTTGCATTGATAATTTCTTGCGGTGTCAATCCTTCAGAATCTGCAAGCGTTAAACGCTCTTTAACAGTTCTTTCAACACGTACCAAACCAACACGGAATTGATTTTCAACCATTTCACCAACTGAACGCACGCGACGATTTCCCAAATGGTCAATATCATCAACGTTGCCATTACCATTCCGAATGTTAATCAACTCTTTTAAAACATCGATAATATCATCTTTAGTCAAAGTGCCTGAACCGACAATTTCTTCACGACCTAAACGGCTATTAAATTTCATACGACCAACAGTCGATAAATCGTAACGATCTGATGTGAAAAATAAATTTTGAAATAAATTTTCAGCCGAATCTTTAGTTGGTGGTTCACCTGGGCGCATCATGCGATAAATTTCAACTAATGCTTCTAAAGTCGTTTTTGAGTCATCTAAACGCATTGCGTTTGAAATATACGCGCCGCGATCTAAATCGTTGACGTATAAAACATCTAAATCTTTAATGCCCGCTTCAATACAACGGTCAATAATTGCGCCTGTTAACTCATCATTGACGTTAGCAATTAACTCGCCTGTTTTTTTATCAATAATGTTGTGTGCTAAAATTTTGCCAAGCAAAAATTCGCGCGGCACATCAAACGAGGTTGCGCCAGCTTTATTCAAATCACGAATATGCTTTGCGGTAATACGTTTGCCTTCTTCAATTAAAACTTGATCACCATATTTAAAGTCAAAAGCAGAAATTTCACCACGCAAACGTTCTGGCACAATATGGTAGATATAGGTATCTTTGCTAACCGTGAACTTGTTCGTTTCAAAGAACATTTTAATCATTTCTTCGTTGTCATAACCGAGCGCACGTAACAAAATGGTCGCTGGGATTTTTCGACGACGATCGATACGCACATAAACACAGTCTTTATGGTCAAATTCAAAATCTAACCATGAACCACGATAAGGAATAACGCGAGCGTTAAATAATAATTTTCCTGATGAGTGCGTTTTTCCTTTATCATGATCGAAAAATACGCCTGGTGAACGGTGTAATTGCGAAACAATTACACGCTCTGTTCCATTAATTACAAACGTTCCTGTGTCTGTCATTAGCGGTAATTCACCCATATAAACTTCTTGTTCGCGTACGTCTTTTACAACTTTTGCAGACGCTACCGCTTCTTTATCATAAATAACCAAACGAACTAAAACGCGTAATGATGCGGCATAAGTTGCACCACGTTGTTGACATTCACGCACATCAAAAACTGGCTCACCTAAACGATAACGTACATATTCTAAAACCGCATAACCGTTATGACTTTCAATTGGAAAAACGCTTGAAAATGCAGCGTGCAAACCTTCGTTATCGCGTTTATTTACGCCTACACCAGATTGCAAAAAATGAGCATAAGAATCGATTTGAGTGGCAAGGAGATAAGGGACATCAAGCACTTCAGTGCTTTTCCCAAAGTTATTTCGAATACGCTTTTTTTCGGTAAAAGAGTAAGTCATATCGCTTTAAAACCTTTTGTCGTAGAACGTTTTACTGTGCAAATCATTGCAAGCAACAAAAGGCCGATGGCAATTTGCCACCAGCCCATTCAGAAATCAGGCAAAACCTGAGCAGTGAATCAAAATTTATTTGATTTCGACTGTTGCACCAGCTTCTGTTAAGTCTTTTTTGAAGGCTTCTGCTTCTGCTTTAGAAACGCCTTCTTTCAATACGGTTGGAACGCCTTCAACTGCGTCTTTCGCTTCTTTCAAGCCAAGACCTGTAATGCCGCGAACCACTTTAATTACAGCAACTTTGTTTTCGCCAAAGCTGGTCATAATTACGTCGAATTCAGTTTGTTCTTCAGCCGCTGCCGCGGCTGGAGCTGCCGCTGCAACGGCTACTGCTGCTGATACGCCGAATTTTTCTTCCATCGCTGAAATTAAATCAACGATTTCTGTTACTGTCATGTTTGCAACTGCGTCTAAAATATCCGCTTGTGAAATTGCCATTGTATGTTCCTCTAAAATAATAGGTTTTAACCGAGTAAATAAAAATTAGGCGGCTTCTTGTTTTTGATCGCGCAATGCAGCCAACGTCCGAACGAATTTTTCGGTTGGTGCTTTCAACACTGCCATCAACAATGCAATACCTTCGTTGCGAGTTGGCAAACGAGCCAAACGTGGCAACTCTGAGCCGTCGAAAGATTGACCGTTAATGGCAACAATCTTTGCAATGAGTTTATCGTGTGTTTTCGCAAAATCACTGATTAAACGTCCAGCAGAGCCTGGTTCTTCCATTGAAAATGCAATCAATAATGGTCCAACCATTTTGTCTTGCATACATTCAAATTCAGTTCCTGCAACAGCGCGTTTTGCTAAGGTGTTTTTTACAACACGCAAGTAAACGCCTGTTTCTCTAGCAGTTTTACGCAATTCAGTTAATTCGGTTACGGTCAATCCACGATACTCTGCGGCAACTGCAGAATGCGCTTTCGCGGCATACGCAGCAACTTCTTCTACGACAACTTTTTTGCTGTCTAAATTTAGAGCCATAGCTTACTCCGATAATTCTGAAAAATTTTCAGTTTGAAAATTCACACTTTGTGTCGTGTGTTTAACTTACGGTACGCATCGATTGATGTCGTTCCGCCTACGCAGGCTAATTAAGTTTTTTTGGAACCCCTGCGGTCTTTGACGGCTACAGGGCAAAAGCCCTGCAACTCAAAGTTTGGTTTTAGACTAAACCACTCATATCCAACCAAAGACCAGGTCCCATGGTTGAAGAAAGTGTGATTTTTCTGACGTACACACCTTTTGAGGTTGATGGTTTTAATCTTTTTAAATCTGCGATTAAGGCTTCTAAGTTACCTTGGATTGCGGCTGTGTCGAACGCCACTTTGCCCAATGTAGAATGAATAATGCCGCCTTTGTCGTTTCTATAACGAACTTGACCAGATTTTGCATTTCTAACAGCCGCTGCAACGTCAGTTGTCACTGTGCCAACTTTTGGATTTGGCATTAAGCCGCGTGGTCCTAAAATTTGACCTAATTGACCCACAACGCGCATTGCATCTGGTGACGCGATAACTACGTCAAAATTCATTTCGCCTTTCTTTACCAAATCGCCTAAGTCGTCCATACCAACGATGTCTGCACCAGCTTCTTTAGCGGCTTCAGCATTTGCACCTTGTGTGAATACCGCAACACGAACAGTTTTTCCTGTTCCGTTTGGTAACACAGTTGCACCGCGAACGTTCTGATCAGATTTGCGTGGATCAATGCCTAAATTTACACTCACATCGATTGATTCAGCGAATTTTGATGTTGAAAATTCTTTTAATAAAGCCACTGCATCTGCTACAGAATACTGTTTGTTTGCATCAACTTTTGCTTTGATTAACTTTGCTTTTTTTGTCAATTTAGCCATTTTACACGCCCTCTACTAGCAAGCCCATGCTTGTCGCACTGCCTGCAATTGTTCTTACTGCTGCGTCTAAATTCGCCGCTGTCAAATCTTCCATTTTCGCTTTTGCAATGTCTTCTAATTGCTGACGGGTAACGGTACCGATTTTTTTAGTGTTTGGATTACTGCTACCACCTTTCAAACCTAATGCTTTTTTCAATAAGAAAGTCGCAGGCGGTGTTTTGGTAATATAGGTAAAGCTGCGGTCACTATAAACAGTAATCACAACTGGCAAAGGCATCCCTTTTTCAACATCAGCTGTTTTTGCATTAAATGCTTTACAAAACTCCATGATGTTCACACCACGTTGACCCAATGCTGGACCAATTGGTGGACTTGGATTTGCTTCACCTGCTTTGACCTGCAATTTAATGTAGGCGGTAATTTTTTTAGCCATAACTTACTCCAATTTGGGTTAAACGCCTTTCAGCTCCCCTAAGACAAAAAATCTCTAGTTTTAAAAACTAGAGACACTAAACAACTATTTCTTAACTTTTTTCGACTTGATCGAAATTTAATTCGACAGGCGTTGCGCGACCAAAAATCATTACCGCGACTTTTAATTTACTTTTTTCGTAAAGGACTTCTTCAATTTCACCATTGAAATCTTTGAACGGTCCATCGATGATACGAACCACTTCACCTGCTTCAAATAAAACTTTATGACGCGGTTTGTTAATACTATCTTCGACGCGATTCAAAATGGCATTCGCTTCTTTTTCCGTAATAGGTGCTGGACGATCTGACGTGCCACCGATAAAACCTAAAACTTTTGGTGTATCTTTCACCAAATGCCAAGATTCATTGGTAAGTTCCATTTGAACTAACACATAACCAGGGAAAAATTTGCGTTCACTTTTGCGTTGTTGCCCCATTTTCATTTCAACCACTTCTTCAGTTGGAATGAGAATTTGACCAAAAAGGTCGTCTAAACCCTCGCGTGAAATACGCTCTTGAAGTGAGAGTTTAACTTTGTTTTCAAAATTAGATTGTGATTGAACGACATACCAACGTTGCGACATATCACGCCTGCCCTGTTAATAAGCGCACACCCCAAAATAGAAATGTATCAAGTAACCAAAGCACCAAACTGACAATGGAAACCATTGCAAAGACTAACAAAGTTGTGCGAGTAGTCTCGTCACGGGTTGGCCAAACGATTTTTCTAACTTCGATTTTTGAATCAGCGACAAATGCGGTGATTGTGTGTCCCCAAGCCGTAGTTGCAAGCATTGCAATAACGCCCCC
>CAIVBX010000041.1 GCA_903904275.1 uncultured Pseudomonadota bacterium | reverse complement strand
CCTGTGATTGATAATTCAAATTATCCAATGGGTGCGCCACCTCAAACACCTGCTTCAGTTAGTGCGCCAATGAACAGCACGATTGAATTGATGACGCGATTAGACGAAGCGCAGGCTGAAATTCAACAATTAAATGGCAAACTCGAAGAGCAAGCGAACACATTAGCAGAATTGAAAAAAAAGCAATCTGCGATGTTTGCTGATTTTGATGATCGTTTGACGCAAATCGAAAATAAAGCGAACGGAACAAAACCAGCAGAAGCAACTGAACCTGCAAAACCTGCTGCTGAACCTGTTTCAGAAACACCTCCGCTATCAGCATCAGCACCAAAACCTGTTGCACCTTCGACAAATTCTGCTGCACCCGTTGCAGGTTCGCAAACGCCTTATCAAGAAGCCTTTGCCGCTTTCCGAAATGGGCAAGTTGTAGAAGCGATTGCTCAATTTAGCGCGTTATTATCTAAAGATCCAAACAATCAACTGGCAAATAACGCCCAATTTTGGCTCGGTGAAGCATACCGCGTGAATAAAGATATTCCTTCTGCAAAAAAAGCCTTTAATGCGGTTTTAGAAAAATATCCAACGAGTCAAAAAGTGCCTGATGCACTTTTGAAATTAGGTTCAATCGAAATGGACGCGAAAAATTCCGCAAAAGCGAAAGAGTATTTAACGCGCGTCATGACAGATTTTCCGACTTCAAAACCTGCTGAAGTTGCAGCAAAAAAATTGCAACAACTTAACAGTACGCCAACACAATGATACGCATTTCTGAAATTTTTTATTCTTTGCAAGGCGAATCAAATACTGTCGGACTCCCAACGGTTTTTGTGCGTTTAACGGGCTGTCCATTACGTTGTAATTATTGCGATACCAGTTATGCGTTTTCAGGCGGACAAAAAATGTCGCTTGCCGATATTTTGGCTGAAATTCAAAAATACGATTGCAAAACCGTTTGTGTCACAGGTGGCGAACCGTTGGCACAATCCAAATGTTTGGAACTTTTGGAAAAATTAGCTGACGAACAT
Source organism: uncultured Pseudomonadota bacterium (assembly GCA_903904275.1). Classification (GTDB taxonomy): domain Bacteria; phylum Pseudomonadota; class Gammaproteobacteria; order Methylococcales; family Methylomonadaceae; genus UBA10906. Next base: position 10,556 of record CAIVBX010000041.1, on the reverse strand, counting down.
TTTAACGTGTCACTTGAAACCAGTGGCGCGTTAGATGTTTCAAAAGTCGATAACCGAATTGTCAAAGTTATGGATTTGAAAACGCCAAGTTGTGGCGAAGTTGAAAAAAATCGTTATGAAAACATCGAATTTCTAACTCCTCAAGACCAAGTGAAATTTGTGATTGCCGATGATGACGATTACAGCTGGGCAAAAAAAATCATGGCTGATTACGATTTAGCACAACGTTGCCAAATTTTGTTTTCACCAGTCGTACCAACACAAAATCCTACCGAATTAGCAGAAAAAATTTTAGCAGACAGATTACCTGTGCGCTTTCAAATTCAACTTCACAAACTCTTGTGGCAAGACGCACAAGGAAAATAAATGCAAAAAAAAGCAGTCGTTTTACTTTCGGGCGGATTGGATTCCGTGACCGTTTTAGCCATGGCACAAGCACAAGGTTATGAATGTTATGCGTTAAGTTTTGATTATGGACAACGTAACAACGCCGAATTACAAGCAGGTGAAAAAATCGCTGCTGATTATGGTGTAATGCGAAAAGTGATTAGTTTAGGTTTAGGTTCAATCGGAGGTAGCGCGTTGACTGATTCTGAAATTGCCGTGCCGCAAACTTTAGAAACAGGTATTCCTGTTACTTACGTCCCAGCGAGAAATACCGTTTTTTTATCACTCGCATTAGGTTGGGCAGAGGTTTTACACGCACAGGATATTTTTATTGGTGTGAATGCCGTTGATTATTCGGGTTATCCTGATTGTCGCCCTGAATTTATCGCCGCATTTGAAACAATGGCAAATTTAGCCACAAAAGCCAGCGTCGAAGGTGAACCGTTCAAAATTCACACGCCGTTAATTCATTTGAGCAAAGCAGACATTATTTCAGCTGGTACAAAATTGGGCGTGGATTATAGGCAAACAGTTTCCTGTTATTCTGCCAACGAAAACGGCGAAGCCTGTGGAACATGTGATTCGTGTCGATTACGCAAAGCAGGATTTGAAGCCGCTAGGATTGAAGATTCAACACGCTACGCACAAAACTAATTTTTTATTTTTTTTACAACACGAGGAAAAACCATGAGCAAAGAGATTTCTAGCACCACTTTGATGTATTCAATTTTATCGGTCGAAGATTCGGTCAACACGCAACAAGATTATTTGGAATCAGGCGAAGTGCCAGAGGATGAAATCGAAAACGAAGAAGAAATTTTAGGCGATTTAGAACAAGCGTTAATGGAACTCATTGACCTTTACAAAATCCGTTTGAAAACAGAACCTGAATTGCCCGCTATTGAAGATTTACTTGGCGGCGCGGAAGGCTAATTGAATGATTATTTACGGTTTAACAAATTGCGACACCGTCAAAAAAGCGCGAGTTTGGTTTGATGAACATCAAATTGAGTACACATTTCACGACATTCGCAGTCAAGGTTTGACGTTAGAAACGTTAAAACAATTTGCGGCACGGCTTGAGGATTGGCAAGTTTTGTTAAACCGTAAGGGCATGACGTGGCGAAAACTCACGCCTGAACAGCAACAACTTTGCACGAAAATTGAAACCGCATTGCCGTTAATTGCTCAAAATCGCACATTGATGAAACGTCCCGTGATTGATAACGGAACAGTTTTGTTAGTCGGTTTTGATACCAGAGCTTACGAAAAACATTGTTTATGACAGACACGCTAGACCTTTTAAAAAATTTGATTCGTCGCGAATCCGTTACGCCAAATGACGCAGGCTGTTTAGATTTAATTGCCAATTATTTAACGCCGTTAGGCTTTATCGATGAACGGTTGAATTTTAACGACACAGAAAATATGTGGTTGCGTCGTGGTGAAGTCAAACCGCTGTTTGTATTTTTAGGTCATACCGATGTTGTGCCAGTTGGCGCGTTGAATTTGTGGGAATCGCCGCCTTTTGAACCGACAATTCGTGACGGTAATTTATACGGACGTGGCGCGGCAGATATGAAAGGTGGGATTGCGTGTTTTATGACTGCGGTTGAACGATTTGTAAAAAATCACCCCAATCACGCAGGTTCAATTGCGATTATGCTCACCAGTGACGAAGAAGGCGCGGCAACAAATGGCGTGGTGAAAGTCGTTGAGGTGTTGGAAAATCGGGGTGACAAAATTGATTGGTGTTTAGTGGGTGAGCCATCAAGCGATAAAAAAATCGGTGATGTGATTCGAGTAGGACGACGCGGTTCGTTGAATGCAAATTTAACGGTTCACGGTATTCAAGGTCATGTTGCTTATCCAGAAATTGCTGATAATCCGATTCATAAAATCACGCCAGCGTTAAACGATTTAGTGAATGAAATTTGGGGCGAAGGCAACGAATTTTTCCCCGCGACGAGTTTGCAAATTTCAAACATTCACAGCGGCGCAGGTGCAGAAAATGTCATTCCAGCCAACGTGAATGTACAATTTAATTTGCGTTTTAGCACCGAATTAACGGATGAAATTATCAAACAACGCACCGAAGACATTTTAAATCGTCACGGTTTGAAATATGACATCATTTGGCGTTTGTCAGGAAATCCGTTTTTAACGTCAAAAGGCGCGTTAATCGATGCGGCGCATTCTGCAATTAAAAAAGTGACAGGTTTTGAAACCATCGATGACACAGGTGGCGGCACGTCGGACGGACGTTTTATCGCACCAACTGGCGCACAAGTCATTGAATTAGGTGCGTTAAATGCCAGCATACATAAAGTTAATGAACACATCGGCGTTGCAGATTTAGAAATTTTGAGCAACATTTATGAGCAAATGTTGATTGATTTATTGATACAAAAATAAACGTTGTCTCAATTTTTAAAAATTGAGACAACATACTGATTTTATTTTTACATTTCGTGAAAAATGAAAAAATTTCTTTTGATTCTCTCAATTTTTTTGACGAACGTTGGCTTCGCGTTTGCCGATGAAAAAGAAATCAAATCATTACATTTAGGTATTTTGTCGTATCGACCAACAGAAATTACAATCGCTCAATGGCAACCGCTTGCGCGAGAACTTGAGAAAAATTTATCAGGTTATCATGTCGAAATAGATGCTTTAAATCATCAAGAACTGGAGGATGCAGCCAAAAAGAATCAACTCGATTTTATTTTGACCAATCCTGAAAATTACATTTTGTTAAAAAATAAAATTGGCATTAACGCGATAGCTACCTTAATCACGTTAGAAAAAGGACATCCATTAACAAAATTTGCGGGGGTTATTTTTACTCGAGCAGATAGACAAGATATTCAAACGTTATTGGATTTGAATGGCAAAATCATTGCTTCACCGACAGAACAATCATTAGGTGGTTATCTAATGGAACGTTGGGAATTGGAAAAAAAGAATGTCAAACCCAAAAGTTATATTTTTACAGGAATGCCGCAAGATACATCCGTATTTTATGTTCTTGAAGGTCATGCAGATGCAGGATTTGTTCGTAGTGGTTTGTTAGAACATTTAGAGCAAGAAGGCAAAATTCGACTGGGAGAAAATTCCATTATTCGGGTTTTAGAACCACATCCTATATTAGAAACAATGCCCATTTTACATTCAACGGATCATTATCCCGAATGGGCATTTTGCGTCAAAGAAGGCATTTCACCTGAAATTTCCCGTCGTGTTTCGCTTACATTGCTAAATATAAAATTCGATAGTGAAATTGCAAAAGCAGTAGGAATTGCAGGTTTTAATGCGCCTGCTGATTACACACCTGTTGAAGTTTTAATGCTTCGGTTACGCGCTCATCCTGATGAATTAAAGTATTTTGATTTAACGGATGTTTTTTTTCGATATAAAGACAAAGTGGCTATTGGGCTTGTGATTGGCTTTTTAACGCTGCTTTTTATGGTTTCGTTAATTATCATCAATCGAAAACTAAAAAAAACAGAAACACAATTACATGAATCTAACGCGGAAATTTTTCTTTTATTGAATTCCATGGCAGAAGGTGCATATGGCGTGGATAATCAAGGTTTTTGTCGTTTCGTAAATAGTTCGTTTTTGAAAATTCTAGGTTATGACAGTGCCGATGAGGTCATTGGGCAACATATTCACGAATTGATTCATCATTCGTATACGGATGGCAAACCTTATCCGTCAATAGAATGTCAAATGTACAATGCGTATCGAAAACAGAAAAACATCCATGTTTTGAACGAAGTTTTTTGGCGAAAAGATGGAATACCTGTTCCTGTTGAATACTGGTCACAACCGATTGTTGCAAATGGTGTCTTAACAGGTGCAATTGCGACATTTATAGATATTACAGAACGAAAAGAAATTGAACACGAACTATTTGAAAGCAAAACACGCTTACAAACTATTATTGATTCCAGTCCAGAGTGCATTCAAATTGTAAATGCCGCAGGAAAATTATTAGATATAAATGCCGCAGGATTGGAAATGCTTGAAGCCGATTCGGTAAATAAAATTCCTGCTTGTTCAATTTTGGATTTTGTCTTGCCTAAATATCGCGTCAAAGCAGAAGAATTGCATCGTCGAGTCATTGCGGGTGAAATTTTACAAATGGAATTTGAAATTATCGGGCTTAAAGGTACACATCGTTGGATGGAAATACACGCTGTTCCAATGTCAGATAATGGCGAAATTGTGCGGTTATCAATTACCCGCGATGTCACGGAACGAAAAATGGCTGAAAAAGAAATTAAACAACTGGCTTATTTTGATTCATTAACAGGTTTGCCAAATCGCCGTAAATTGTTAGACCGATTGAATTTCTCAATTAAATTAAATCAGCGGGAAAAGAAAGCCTTTGCTGTATTTATGATGGATTTAGATAAATTTAAAGCGGTGAATGACACGTTAGGACATGCTTCTGGCGATGAATTATTAAAACAAGTTGCAAACCGAATTACAAAACGCTTGCGTGGTAGTGATATGGTGGCGCGTTTAGGTGGTGACGAATTTGTGATTGTGTTAGAAAATTGCGTTATGCCTAACGATTCGTCAACGGTGGCAACTAATATCATTGCAGATTTAACGCAACCATTTGAATTACTTAGTGGTGATATTGTTCATATCGGTGCGAGTATTGGAATTAGTCTTTATCCAAAACATGGCACAACCGCTGAAACACTAATTGATAATGCGGACACCGCACTTTATAAAGCTAAAAATAAAGGACGTGGTTGTTTTGTTTATTTTGACTAATTTGTAAGGGTCAAAAATCCTGCTTTCAAAACGCAGTCATGCTGCGAATAGCACGTTAATATGTTATCTTTTTGTTTATCATTTGTTTTCCAACCATCCTAAATTTATGACATCCGAACAATTCAATGTTTTCGCCCAACAAGGTTACAACCGCATTCCAATTAGCCGTGAAATTCTCGCCGATTTAGACACACCTTTAAGCGCGTATTTGAAACTCGCCGACGGTGCCTATTCGTATTTATTTGAATCAGTACACGGTGGCGAACAATGGGGACGTTATTCGATTATTGGTTTGCCATGCAAAACCGTTGTGAAAGTATTTGGAAATCAAATTACAATCGCGTTTGAAAATGAAGTTATTGAAAGTTTAACGCATGAAAATCCGTTGCAATGGGTCGAAGAATTTAAAGCACGTTATCGTGTGCCAGATATTGACGATTTGCCACGTTTTAATGGTGGATTAGTCGGTTATTTTGGCTACGAAACGATTGGTTATATTGAGTCGCGTGTTTGCAAAATTACCAAACCTGACGAAATTGGCGCACCTGATATTCTGCTGATGGTTTCCGAAGAATTACTAGTTTTTGATAATTTGTCGGGGAAAATGTTGTTGCTCACGCACGCAAATCCAGAAGAAGAAAATGCGTATGAAAATGCACAAACTCGTTTAGCTGAATTAGCGAAAAAACTGCGTGAATCCAAAGGTAAACCGCAATATCACCCAAATCCTAAGCAAACGCATGAAAATGATTTTGTGTCAGGATTTACCGAAGACGGTTTTAAATCTGCTGTCGAAAAAGCCAAAGAATACATTACGAATGGCGACATTATGCAAGTGGTTTTATCGCAACGCATGACGATTCCTTTTACTGCCGCACCGCTGAATTTATATCGCGCGTTGCGTTGTTTGAATCCGTCGCCGTATATGTTTTATTTGAATTTGGACGATTTTCACATTGTGGGTTCGTCACCTGAAATTTTGGTGCGTTTGGAAGATGACACCGTCACGGTGCGTCCGATTGCAGGCACTCGTCGGCGCGGTACAACGCTTGAACATGATTTAGAACTCGAACAAGAATTACTTGCTGACCCGAAAGAAATTGCTGAACATTTGATGCTCATCGATTTAGGTCGTAACGACACAGGACGTGTGGCAGAAATTGGCAGCGTTCAATTGACCGATAAAATGATTGTCGAGCGTTATTCACACGTCATGCACATTGTGTCGAATGTCACGGGAACATTGAAACAAGGTAAAAATGCGTTTGATGTTTTAGCCGCAACCTTTCCAGCAGGAACGGTGAGCGGTGCGCCGAAAATTCGAGCCATGGAAATTATTGATGAACTCGAACCCGTGAAACGTGGCGTGTATTCGGGCGCAGTGGGTTATATCGGATGGACGGGAAATTTAGACACCGCGATTGCAATTAGAACCGCTGTGATTAAAGACGGTTTGTTACATATTCAAGCGGGCGCAGGGATTGTCTATGATTCTGTGCCACAAAGTGAATGGGATGAAACAATGAACAAAGGACGCGCGGTGTTTCGTGCGGTAGCAATGGCGGAAGCGGGATTGGAAGGAGAGCAAGCATGAACAGTTCAAGGCACTTGTTGACAGTGTGTCTTAATACAAATTTTAGAGGCTTAATTTTATGCAACAGATATTCGCGCCATTCAGTGCCAGCATTTCTGAATTAAGAAAAAATCCCAAAGCCTTACTTGAAAAAGCGCAAGACGACACCGTGGCTATTTTTGAACGTAATGCACCAGCGGCTTATTTAGTTTCACCAGCCCAATATGAGCGGCTTTTAAATCGTTTGGAAGATTACGAATTGGGTGAAATTGTGAAAGCGCGACAAGCAGAAAAACCGTTTGCAGTTGAAGTTTTGCTTGATGACTTATAAATTGAAATTTCTGCCTAGCGCACAAAAAGAATGGGACAAACTCGATAACAGCATTAAAAAGCAATTTAAAAAGAAATTGGCAAAATGTTTAGAAAATCCACACATTCCAGCTAACAGACTGCATGATTTTGAATGTGCTTATAAAATCAAATTACGGTCAGTAGGTTATCGATTAGTCTACGAAGTGGATGATGGTGAGATTATCGTGTTCGTTATTGCTGTAGGAAAACGAGAAAATAACGCCATTTATGATGTTGCTACGCAAAGGAAAAGTTAGTTCTATAAACAATCGTAGTATCACAATTTACAGAAATTAGGAGAAAACATAAATATGAAAGTCGTAATGGTTGATAACTACGATTCATTTACTTATAACTTGGTGCAGTATTTTGGCGAATTAGGTGCAGACGTTATTGTTGTCAGAAATGACCAAGTTTCGATTGCCGATATTGCTGCGTTAAATCCCGATAAAATTGTGATTTCACCAGGACCTTGCACACCAAAAGAAGCAGGTGTTTCGGTTGAAACCATTTTGCATTTTGCGGGAAAAATTCCGTTGCTTGGCGTGTGTTTAGGTCATCAAAGTATTGGTTATGCGTTTGGTGGAAATGTGATTCATGCCAAACAAATTATGCACGGCAAAACGTCGCCTGTTTATCACACTGACACGGGCGTTTTCAAAGATTTGAGCAATCCCTTTACCGCAACGCGCTATCATTCGCTGGTGATTGAACAAAGCAGTTTGCCCGATTGTTTAGAAGTTACTGCATGGACACAAGACGAAAATGGTGAAATTGACGAAATCATGGGTGTGCGTCATAAAACGCTTGATATTGAAGGCGTGCAATTTCATCCCGAATCAATTTTGACAGAACACGGACATGATTTATTGCGAAATTTTTTGCAACGATAAGGTTTAGTTTGACGCAAAAAAGGCGCGTGATTGAACAATCAACGCGCCTTTTTTTTATGTTCAAAACTTCTTAGTTAACTGTTTTGCCTGATGTGGCTGGCAATGTTGGCATCGTTTGTTTTGGGAATTCACCTGTCAACGCATTTAAGAATGCCACGATGTCGTCGGTTTCGTCTTTTGATAAATCTTTACCTAATTGAACTTTTGCCATCACTTTTACCGCTTCTTCAAGCGTCGCAACTGAACCATTATGGAAATAAGGCGCAGTCAACGCAACGTTTCGCAATGTGGGTACTTTGAAGAAATGTTCGTCTTCGGCTTTTTTAGAAACTTCAGCAACGCCTTTATCTTTTGTAAAGTGATATTTTGCTTCTAAGAAACCATCTGAAATGGTTGGGAATTTTTGGAATGTTCCCGCGCCATTAAACGCTGCTCCGCTGTGGCAACTTGTACAACCTAATTCTGCGGCTTTTTCCATACCGCGAATTTGTTGTGCGGATAATGCAGATTTATCGCCTTTGACAAATTTATCGTAAGGGCTATTTGGTGTGATTAAAGTACGTTCATAAGCAGCAATCGCTTTAGTGGCATTTTCTTTTGTAATCGCATTTTCGCCAAAGGCTTCTTTGAATGCGACTTCATAACCGTTGATGGTTTTTAAACGAGCGACAACATCATCCCAACTTTTCATGCCCATTTCGATTGGATTTGTCACAGGACCAGCGGCTTGTGCTTCAAGTGTTGCCGCACGACCGTCCCAGAATTGCACTTTGTTAAACGCTGAATTCCAAACAGTTGGCGCACTGCGTCCACCAGTTTGTGCGCCTACACCAACAGAATTCGGACGATTATCTTCACCGCCTAACATCGTATTGTGACAAGAGGCACAAGCGACTGTGCCTGTCGAAGATAAACGTGGATCATGATAAAGCTGTTTGCCTAATTCAATTTTTTCAGGTGTGCTAGGATTATCAGCAGGTTCGGCAGCTTGAGTTGGTAAAGCTTCCCACGCATTGGCAACTGACATTGAGCCGAGCAAAGCAACAGCGGTAACTAATGAACGAATTTTCAACATTTGTTTTCTCTCCTAATTTTTAGTTATAAATTAACAATTCACGAAAAATTTGTCGTGTTTTTGTCAACGGGCAACTTTAACACACAGGCGAAATCAATTAAACGGGGGCGTTTTTGAAGAGAATTTAATCGTCATAGAACTGTCATTAAAATCCCTTATTCTCATGCGTAATTATTCTGTCATAAAGGTATTCACTTGTGTCTTCATTAAAACAAGAATTGATTTCTATTCTCGAACATAAAAAATTGACACCGCATTTTCAACCCATCGTTTCTTATACACAAAAGAAAATTGTGGGTTATGAAGCCTTAATTCGCGGGCCGTCAAATAGTCCCTTGCAAAGTCCACTCAATTTATTTGATATTGCTGAACGTTATAGTTTAAGTTCACAGTTGGAATTTATTTGCCGTGAATTGAGTATTCAGTATTACGCGAAATTTAATTTGGATGCGAAATTATTTTTAAATGTCAGTCCACACATTCTAGTTCAACCTGAATTTAAAACAGGTGAAACGTTGCGTTATTTGGAACAATTTGGTGTGAGTCCGCACAATGTAGTTATTGAGTTGACGGAACACAAACCAACAGATGACTACGAAATTATGCGAGAAGCGGTTTCACATTATCGTGGAATGGGATTTGAAATCGCGTTGGATGATTTAGGCGCAGGTTATTCCAGTTTGCGTTTATGGTCAGAATTACTGCCCGAATACGTCAAAATTGACCAGCATTTTATTCAAGAATTACAAAATGATTCGGTCAAACTGAATTTTGTGAAATCGATTCAAGGCATTGCAAATTCATTAAATTGCAACGTGATTGCCGAAGGAATTGAAACCGAAGCCGAATTTAAATTGATTGAAAAACTAGGTATTTCACATGCGCAAGGTTATTACCTCGCTCGCCCCTCAGCAATGCCTTTAGCCATTATTGACCCGACTTTATTTTTAAAAGAAACATTTTCGGAACAACGAAGTGTACGAACACATTCAACCTTAGTGGAAAGTATTAGCCAAGTTGTCACACCAATTTCAGCCGAAATGCCAATTAGTGAAGTCATGGGTTTATTTCAACAGCAATCTGACCTTACACTTTTACCGTTAGTGGATTATGACGTGGCATCAGGTATTATTTACAGGGATGTTTTCTTGTCGAAATTATTTTCCAATCGTTATGGCATGGAATTATATGGACGAAAACCGATTAAAACGTTTATTGAGCAAATACCGTTAAGCATTGAATTTGATACGCCAATTGAATTGGTCAGTCAAAAATTAACATCATCAATGCGTCATGAACAAGCCTTCATCGTTACACGCGAAAATAAATACATGAGTGTTGCGACAACATTGGCGTTATTAGAAAAAATTACGTTACAACAAATTGATAATGCCACACACGCAAATCCATTGACATTGTTGCCTGGCAGTGTGCCGATGAATGAAAAAGTGAATCATTTATTGGAGACAAAAACGCCATTTGCGTT
>CAIVBX010000040.1 GCA_903904275.1 uncultured Pseudomonadota bacterium | reverse complement strand
CCAACTTTATTTCGAGAAGTGTTACCAGAAATTCAATTAAAAACAGTTTTGAATTGGCAACAAACGCCTGAATCGTGGCAAATTTCAAGTGAAAAAATTGTTTTAAATAATCGAGATATTCCTAGTGAAAGCGCGTTAAATCTCACGTTGCCAAAAAATGGCGACGGTTTTATGGATTTACAAACAAAATTTGAAATCCGTGACGCAACACAAACGTGGCGGTATTTGCCTGTGGGAATTATGGACAAAGGCGTGGTCGAATGGCTTGATAAAGCGTTTGAAAAAGGACAGGTTAAAAATGGGCAATTTTTGTTTTACGGCAAACTCAAAGATTTTCCATTTGAAAAAAATAACGGCGTGTTTGAAGTCATTTTTGATGTTGAAAATGGTCGGCTCAATTACGCACCAGACTGGTTGCCGCTTGATAATTTGACCGCGCAAGTGCGCTTTTATCAAGACAGCTTTCAGGTGAATTTGTCAGGATTGGCGCAAAACGCCACGTTAAAATCGGCTGAAATTACAATTCCATCGATGTCTACGAGTAATTACGTTGGAATTATCGGTGAAGCAGAAGGCGAAATTTCGCAAGTGTTGGGTTTTATACAACGAACGCCGTTGAAATCGAAAGTCGATTCTGTTTTAACTGCGATTTCACCCGTTGGAAAAACCGATATTTCGCTTGATTTAAAAATTGCGATGGTTGAAAAATTGGTTTCAAAAGTGAAAGGCTCGGCAAAATTTCAAAATGCAAAACTGAAAGTGAAATCCCTTGATTTGCCTGTACAAGAAATGAATGGCACGTTGCAATTTACCGAAAATGGTGTTTTTAGCGACCAAATTGACGCGATTGCGTTAAATCGTCCGATTCAAATTCGTTTGCAAAGCAACAGCACACAAACGGATGTTCATGTTGTCGGAAGCACGCGCGTTGAAGATTTATTTTCGCAACTTGAAATTTTGCCGCTGACGCAATTAAATTCAAAAACGACATGGATTGAAGGTGGTGCAGATTACGATTTAACACTCACTTTACCTTATGACAAAAAACTGCCAACGTTACAAATTCAATCTATGTTGTCAGGCATTACGTTGAATTTGCCTGCCGAACTCGAAAAAACAAAACTACAATCTGTACCACTTTCAATGACTTTCACACTAGGCGATGAAACGTTTTTACCTCTGAATTTGAATTACAACGAACGCTTAAAAGCGGCGGTGAATATCGACACAAAAAATAAAAAATTGGAACGTGGCGCGATTTTATTAGGCGATGGCAAAGTGGATTTGCCCGACTTGCAAGGCTTGAGTTTAAAAATTTCGCGTAATGATTTGGCGTTGCAAGATTGGCTTGGATTAGCGGCGGCAAGTACCGAAAGTAGTGCGGATAGCATTCATAGTGTTTCAATTCACAGTCAAAATGCACGCTGGAAAAAAGCTGAATTGGGTGAATTTGATTTAGATTTAAAACGTGAAAATGAAGGCTGGCGCGGTGATTTAAAAAGCACTTTTGCAACAGGAATGGTGGAATTACAAAATAGTTCAACGTTGAAATTAGAACTCGAAAAACTGGATTTAGCGTTGTTTAAAAAATTGCAAAACATGGATGAAACAAAAACAGAATCCATTTCAATAGCGACAGAATCGACAAAAAAATTACCTTCTTTGTTTTTGCAAAGTAAAAACACGTTTTGGAATGATAAACCGCTTGGAAAATTAACGATTGAAACAAAACAATCTGAAAATGGAATGCTATTTAAAACCATTGATTTGCAAGCTCCGACGCATCATTTATCAATGACAGGCGATTGGCAAAACTTACAAACAAACATAACTGGCACGTTAGAATTTTTCAAAGCAGGTTTGTTATTTTCAAATTTAGGCATCACAAAAGACATTGCTGAAACGTCTGGAACGGCAAAACTTAAATTAAATTGGCAAGGGTCGCCACAACAATTTGAGTTAGAGAAATTACGCGGTGGAATCGATTTGGATTTACAAAACGGACGAATTTTGAGCATCGAACCAGGTTTTGGACGAATCTTAGGTGTTTTGGCGTTGGAACAATGGATTAAACGTTTGCAACTTGATTTTAGTGATGTGTATTCGGAAGGTTTGACGTTTAATAGTATCAATGGGCATTTTGAAGTTTTACAAGGCAAAGCGAGTACAAAAAATTTAACGGTTGATGCGATTCCCGCTAAAATTCTGCTCAAAGGTGATACCAATTTTGTGCGTGAGAATGTGGATTACTTGGTGAACGTCACGCCTAAAAGTGCCGATGCAGTGCCTATTGCTGGTACAATTGTCGGCAAAATTATGAGCCTTGTTGGAAAAACACTGACTGGTAAAGACCAAGACGGTTTTTTCTTTGGTTCACAATATCAAGTCAACGGTTCATGGGCAAATATCGAAGTCATTCCTATTCATGAAAACGATGGTTTAATACAAAAAACATGGCACGGAATCACAGATTTCTCGTGGCTAAATCAAAAACTTAATTTTAAAGAGGTTCCTCATGACTAAATGCGCAGCTATTCAAATGGCTTCAAGTCCAAACATTAGTGCAAATTTATTAGAAGCAGAAAAATTGATTGCTGAAGCCGTCAAAGCGGGCGCGAAACTCGTTGCATTACCTGAAAATTTTGCGTTGATGGGAAATAACGAACTCGACAAAATCAAAGCAAAAGAAACAGATGGTTTAGGTATTATTCAAAGTTTTTTAGAAAATACGGCGAAAAAATACGGCGTTTGGATTGTCGGTGGCACAATTCCTATTGCGTGTGATTTTGAAAATAAAGTTCGTGCAGCGTGTTTGATTTATGACGATAAAGGTAATCGTGTTGCACGTTATGACAAAGTGCATTTATTTGACGTTCATGTTCCAAATACCAATGAAGTTTATCGTGAATCGGATTCGATTGACGCAGGTGACGAAACATTGGTGATTGATACGCCTTTTGGTCGTATGGGCGTAGCCGTTTGTTACGATTTACGTTTTCCTGAATTTTTCCGAAAAATGAGCGAGCAGGGCGTTGATTTTGTTGTGATTCCATCTGCATTTACGGCTGAAACAGGTGCGGCACATTGGGAATTATTGTTGCGAGCGCGAGCGGTTGAAAATTTGTGTTACGTCATTGCGCCAAATCAAGGTGGCTTTCACAAAAATGGTCGTCGCACGTTTGGACACAGCATGATTATTGACCCTTGGGGCGTGATTTTAGATTGTTATAAAACGGGAAGCGGTTTTGTTTCGGCTGAAATTGACCATGAACGCATCACGAAAGTGCGGGCGGGTTTTCCTGTTTTGACCCACCGTCGTTTTTTCTGTGAATAAAATGAAAAGCCAACTTATTTTAGTTTTTGCGTGCGGATTAGTTGCCTGTGGTTCAATTGAAAATAGTCGTTATCGTAATACAGCAATGCTCGAAAAACCACCCACGTTGGCATTGCAAAAAACACCACAAAATGCCGTAATTGACGACAGCATCGAACCGAAAAAACAAGTCGGTGGTTTAGATGAAAAAGTGGTTTTACTTGATGAAAGCCCTAAAAAATTAGTTTTAAAACAATCAATTAGTGAATCGTGGCGCACAGTTGGAACTGCATTGCGCCAAAGCGACATTAAAATTACCGATACCGATAAAGCTAAATACAGTTATTACGTTAGTTATAAATTGCAAGGCATTTTGAAAAATATCTTGAGTGCGTTGAATGAAGAAGAAACCAAAACGGTTTATTTAGTCACGCTTACGCCACAAAATGGTGATACGTTAATTCAAGCGTCGTTGGCAAATCGGAATGAACAACGTAGTCAGAACGCGGATGAAAATGTAATGCAAGTTACTGATGACAGCGAAGGTTTAGTTGAATCGCTTTATCATTTATTGCGTGATGATGTGAAAACGGAATAACGGCGATTAAAAAATTTCAAAAATGCAGGTTATCAAATTAGGCGGTAGTTTATTAAATGCTGAAAAAATGCTGATGTGTTTGCAGCATATTTTAAATACAGATGAACAAACGGTTGTAGTGTGTGGTGGTGGTGATTTTGCAGACCAAGTTCGTCAAGCACAGGAAAAATGGCATTTTTCCGATGTTACGGCACATGAAATGGCAATTTTAGCAATGAAGCAAAATGCAATGATGCTTCAAAATTTACAACCTGAATTTACGATTGAAACGACTATTTCAACAATTAAAAATCATCTTTTTTCGATTTGGTCGCCTGATATTAACGAATTAAAAGCCGCAAAAATCCCTGCCTCTTGGGAAATGACTTCGGATAGTTTAGCAGCTTGGTTGGCAACAAAATTAGATGCCGAAAAATTGATTGTGGTGAAATCTTGTGATGTTGATTCACGTTTAACACTTGATGATTTAATTGAAAAAAAAATTATTGATGGTGAATTTGCCAATTTTATAAATCACGCAAAATTCGATTTAAAAATTATGTCCGCCACCACATTTTTGAATTTATGAAAGCCTATTTCATCACAGGTACTGATACAAATGTCGGTAAAACGTGGGTAACGCTCGCGTTAATGCAACATTTCAAAAATCAAAATCTATCCGTTTTGGGCATGAAACCTGTTGCGTCAGGTTGTGAAAAAATCAATGGCGAATGGCAAAACAGCGATGCATTGGCGATTCAAAAAATGGGGTCGCAATACGTCGATTATTCGGTTTTAAATCCTTATGCTTATAAATTGCCGATTTCGCCACATTTAGCAGGCAAAAAAAATCCTGTGAAATTAGAAACCATTTTTGCTCATTTTCAAATGTTGCAAAAATTGGCGAATGTTTTAATTGTCGAAGGTGCAGGCGGTTTGTATGCACCGTTGAATGAAACAGACACAATTGCAGATTTAGCGAAAACATTAAATGCACCAATTATTTTGGTAGTTGCGATTAGATTAGGTTGCATCAATCACGCGCTATTGACGTTTGAGGCGATAAAGCACTCAAATTTGAAATGTGCTGGTTGGATTGCAGTTTGTAACGATGCTGATTTTGATTGTGTCGATTTAACGATTGAAAGTATTAAAAATCGAACGGAGGCGCTGTTAATTGGCACAATTCCTTATTTAGAAAAATCAACCGAGTTCAACTTTGAAAACAACTAATCCTTTACTTTTTCCTTGGTTTATCACGATTTTTGTATGGTTGTTACTAAGCGTGAGTTTTATTTTTGTGCATTTTTACAGTGCAACATTTCAACAACCTTTAGCTGAATCTGACCGCATTTTTTGGCGTACTCTTTTTTACATTTTGGCGATTTTAATTTTGCCGCTAACGAATTTATTACGTCATATTTTTTTACGTTTAAATCAAACGATGCCTTTGTTGATTGGCGCGAATTTAGAAAAATCGGTGCAAATTCGTTACGCTTTAACGGTGGCAGTTTCACAAAGCATGATGATCTTAATTGGTAGTTTTGGCGACATGATTTTTTATTTTGGTGACGTGCTAAATTCATTTCATATTTTGACGGGCTTGGCAGCATTAGGCGCGTTTTTGTATCGCCCCAAAAAATTGGAATACCAACAAATTATCGAGGCACTAACCGAAATACAGGAAAACGAAAATGACTGACATTAAAAAACAATTACTTAGCGTTGCTGATAGTTGTGTGAAATGTGGAATTTGTGCGCCACATTGCCCAACTTACACACATACGCAAAATGAAAATGAATCGCCGCGTGGACGAATCGCCTTGATTCAAGCGTGGGCGGGTGGAAATTTGCCAATTTCGGATAATTTGTTAAATCATATCGACAGTTGTTTATTGTGTCGCGCGTGTGAAAAAGCGTGTCCAGCGGTTGTGCCTTATGGAAAATTGATTGATGATTTTCGCGCAGAAATTCATGACGAAATGCCCACAAAAAATTCAGTCAAAATGATTAAGTCGATTTCTGAAAACAAGCGAATACAAGGTTTTATCAAATCAGGTTTGCGGTTTTATCAAACAAATCATCTTCAAAAAACAGCACGTTTTCTCCATTTGCCCAAATTATTGGGTTTAAATGAACTCGAACGATTAGTACCAAATTTTAAAGAAAAAGAACCACTTAAAAATTATTACGCTACGAAAAACGAAGTAAAAGGCGATGTCGGATTATTTGTGGGTTGCATGGGCGAATTGTTTGATTTTGAAACAGTTAACGCCGCGATTCACGTTTTAACGCACGTTGGATTTAATGTACATTTGCCCGAAAATCAAACGTGTTGTGGCGCGTTGGCGTTGCACGATGGTGATAAAAATAGCGCAATAAAATTGGCAATTCAAAATGAATTAGCGTTTTCTGCAGAGAATTTGCAAGCGATTGTAACGATTGCGAGCGGTTGTGGTGTGACATTGCGAGAGTATTCAGCGAAAAATTTCACGACAAAAGTTTTGGATATTAGCCATTTTTTGAGTCAAACCGATTTTGATTTTTCAACGCTAAAACCGTTCTCTGGAAATGTACGTTTGCATTCGCCTTGTTCATTAAAAAATGGGTTGAAAACGGACAAAAGCGTTTTGAAAGTGCTGCAACAAATTCCAGAAATACAAATTTCAGCGTTGCCTGAAACGCAGCAATGTTGTGGCGCAGCTGGAAGTTATAGTTTACGTCATGAGGAAATGGCAAAAACGTTATTGAATGAATTACTGACGACTGCGCTTGAAAAACCTACGGATTATTTAGTCAGTTCAAATATCGGATGTGCGTTGCATATTGCGGCGGGATTGCGTGAACGTAGTGAAAACGTTGAAGTTATTCATCCAATTGTTTTAATTTCTCGTTGTTTGAAATAGACAAAAACTGCGTGAAATTTAATTTTCACGCAGTTAAATTTTGGGAATTACAACGCAAACAACTCGCGCATTTTTTGCCCCGATTGTTCAACGCGCATAAACGCTTCACCAACTAAGAATGTATAAACGTCATTCGACAACATCAATTCGACATCGTCGCGCGTATGAATGCCGCTTTCAGTCACCACTAAACGGTCGTCTGGAATTGCATCTTTTAACGTCAACGTTGTTTGTAAATTTGTTTCAAACGTCCGCAAATTACGGTTGTTGATGCCAATCAATTTTGTATCGAGTTTTAACGCGCGTTGTAATTCGTCCGCATCATGAACTTCAACCAAAATATCCATGCCTAACTTGGTCGCGTAATCGGCTAATTCGTGCATTTTCGCATCGTCTAACGCCGCGACAATTAACAAAATACAATCTGTGCCAAGCGTGCGTGCTTCTTGAATTTGATAAGTATCAATCATGAAATCTTTACGCAAAACAGGCAACGGGCAACGGTCATGAACCATTTGCAAATACGCTTCTGAACCTTGGAAATAGTTTTTATCTGTCAAAATCGACAAACACGTTGCGCCATTCATGGCGTAATCTTGGGCAATCGTCACAGGTTGAAAATTTTCACGAATCACGCCTTGACTCGGTGACGCTTTTTTAATTTCAGCAATAATGGCAGGTTGTTTTAATGCCGCTTTACGATACAAAGCGTTATAAAAACCGCGTGGTTTTTCGATGCCTGTGGCAATTTCTTGTAAAAGTTCAATCGGCGTTTGAATTTTACGACGCGCCACTTCTTCTTCTTTTGTGGCGAGAATCGTTTTTAAAATATCGGGTGTATTGGTCATTTTTCTAGTTTTGAGTTTAAGTTAAAAATCGTCTTCGTCTTCTTCATCGTCGAAATCGTCATCATCAAAATCTTCGTCATCATCAAAATCTTCGTCGTCTTCATCATCTTCGCGGGTTAGTTCGATGACATTTTTCATGTCGTCTTCGTCCCATTCGCCTTCGATTTCAAATAAATCTTTCAAATAACGATACAAAAGCCGTGATGATTTTGGTGGTTTAGCGGTTTCTTTTTCTTTAATTGCATTACGAATCAACTGGCGCAAATGTTGGCGGTCAGCGTGCGGATGTTCATCTAATAATTCCGTCAACGCATTTTGACCTTGCGTTAATAAACGCTCGCGCCATTTTTCAACAAGATGATGTTCACGCACCGCATGACTGCTTTGATTTTTGAATTTGGCGACTTTTTCCAAAATCGGTTCAACATCGCTTTCCATTTTGTAAAATTGTTGCGCGATAAATTTTAGCTGGCGTTTACGGGCATTTTTATGCGGCATTTTGGCAATTTCACGAATTGCATTTTCCAATTTTTCTGGCAAATTTAACGACGTAATTCGTTCCGATGTTAAAACCGCAATTTGTTCGCCTAATGCTGCTAAAAGCGCAATTTCTTTTTTAATTTGGGTTTTGTTCGGTCGGACGGCGTAATAAACGATATTGCCGTCTTCGTCATATTCGTAATCATAATCGTCGTCATCTTTTTCGTGCGCTTTTCGGGTGATGTATTCAGTCATTTTTGATTTTTTGTAGTTTAAAAAACGTTGCTGTAACTGTCGCGGACTTCTTTGAGTTCGAGAGCCAGTTCACGGCGAATTTGGAAATCGCGGCGAGTATGCGCGATGTTGTAAGGAATCAGCGGATTGCGTTCATATTTCACGGCGGTGCGAATAATGCCAATCCATTGTCTGTCGTTGTCTTCCATTTCTTTGAAACGGTTGCGAATGCGTTCAAGTTCTTGATTACAATAAGTAATAAAACCCGCCGCGTAAAAAACACTATTTTTCAAATAATCCTGCAAGGCGGCTAAATCGCCGTTAATTTCTTCGACCACTTGTTCAAAATTTTGCGGTTCAATCGCTTTTTCAGGTTCTTTTGTTGGTGTTACTACTTCGGCTATAACGGCATCAACAACCACTTTTGCCGCCGCGCGTGAACGTCCCGCTGGAACAGTTTTGTTTAAAACCGCCCACAAACCGTAACGTAAATAATGTGTTAAACCGCCTTCTTGCTTGGTTTTGTCACCGCCTT
>CAIVBX010000039.1 GCA_903904275.1 uncultured Pseudomonadota bacterium | reverse complement strand
CCTGAGCGTTTTGCCTCTTTTGAGTTTCTAAACTTTTTCAAATCGCTCAAACTTAACTTTTTTGTGATCGATGAAACGCTGGAAATGTTGTTTTACGCGCGTTTGTTAGAAAAAAATTTGCTGACGTATGAATTGCAAGGGACAACATTTGTTCGCCATGAAGAGACAGAAAAGCACTCGAAAATGAGTGGCGCGGTTGTCGCGTGTTTGGATACCTCTGCCAGTATGCAAGGCGCACCGTTATTGAAAGCAAAAGCGTTGTTGCTGGCAATTTCTGGCATTTTGCAAAAAGAAAAGCGTTTACTTTATGTTTTGTTATTTGGCAGTTCGGGACAAATTAAAGAATTTTCAATGAACAGCCAAGCAACTTCGGCAGAATTATTACAATTTTTGCAAATGGGTTATGGCGGCGGAACGGATTTTAAAACGCCATTGAAACGCGCTTTTGAAATCATTGAAGCGCAAACCGATTATCAACGCGCAGACGTGTTGATGATTTCAGACGGGGATTGCGGGTTGTCTTCAACGTTTATTCAAAATCTAAATGAGAAAAAAGAAAAGCTGGATTGTTCAGTTTATACGGTGTTGTGTGCAGGTTTGCGAATAGACGATAAGTTTAGTGATGAAGTGGTTGTACTTTAAAAACGCTTGCAAATCGGTTCATGGAAAAAAATGCCGCTGTATTTTGATATGCCTGCGTGGACGGATGATTTCACAAACATTGTGAGTATTTGGAAGTAAATTGAATAATCTAATTAAGGGGGTGAAGTATGTGTTTAGAACCAGAATTTTTTGAAGAACGAAAAAAACTAAGATTGAAATATGAAGCGCAAGGCGAAATAGAATTGAGTAGATTTCTTGAAAAATTATTGCCACATATCATTACAGAAAAAGAACTTTTTAAAATAGGAATTCTGCAAGAAAAAGAGTATTCCGATACTGGAGATTTGAGCGACTATGAAGTGTCAAAACTTGGTAGCGAGTATTTAAATGAGCGAGAGTATCAGCTCGTTTTAGTAAAACCGAACAAACATCAAGCATTACTTCAAAAATTATTGTCGAGTTGTTGGTGAAAAGACGTGGTGCAATTTGTTTTGAATTTGTCAGAAAATGCTTATTGAATTGTGGGCATTTAGAAATAAACAGGAAAAATCCATGAAATTCGTAGACCCCAAAACCGACATTGCCTTTAAAAAAATTTTTGGCAACGACGCACACAAAAGCATTTTGCAGGAAAATTTCATAAACATGGCGCGTATTTGAAGATAAATCGACTACAAAATTTTACTTACCTCAGGTTGTGTTAATGTTGATTAACTACTATATTGTTAAACATGATGCTTATTACTCGATTCTTTTTTGCTGTTTTAATCCTTTTGCAAGTGGCTATGCCATTTTGCACGCACATAAAAGCAGCGCAGCAAGTTTAGGAAAATCGATACATTTGCCAGAATTGGAACACTTCAACACGCGGTTAAAATCGCCTCCTAAATTTGTTGCCCCGACAAATCATGATGACAGTTTTATCGCAGTCAGTTCGGGCATCAAAACAGAATCTCTAAAATCGTTTCAAATTGAAGACACCGTTCTCGTTTTGCTAATTGGCTTATTTTTCATGGTGAAAGTGACTCACAAACCGTGTTACGTTTTGCGACAAACTGAACCAATTTCAAACGCCCATTTTCTAAATTTAATTTCTCCCCGCGCCCCACCATTTCGCAACGTTAGTTAATTTTTTGTCGCGCAGAGCTGCTATGCTTTGCGTCATGTCTGACTACAATGTGGAATGTTCATGTTTTTACCTCTTTTAATACCGTTACTTTTAACGCCCATTTTCGCGCACGCCGAAAATTTACAGCGTGTAGAGCATCACGACGCATTGATTGTTGATTCACAACTTTCATTGCAACAAGTCGTTGAGTCAACGCTCGAAAAATATCCCGATTCACAATGGCTTGCTGCATTAGAAAATGAAGCCGCAGCCATCAAACAACGTGGTGACAGTTGGTTTTCAGGTGCAGCACAGGCTTCTTATCGATTTCAAGAAGCCAGCAGTTTGCATTTGCATTACAACGATGCAACGGTGCAAGTTCCGTTATGGAATTTGGGACAACGCGATGCAAATCAACAGATTGGTGAAAAAGCGCAAATCGATTCTGCCATGCAAACTACCGCGACAAAATGGCGTGTTGCAGGACTAATTCGTGCTGCATTGTGGGATATTTCGCTACAACAATTGCGTCTTGAACAAGCGAAAGTCGAACTCACCACCGCTGAACAATTAACCAATGATGTTAAACGTCGCGTTCAAGCAGGCGATTTAGCGGAAACCGATTCGCTTTTGGTACAAACAGAAGTTTTAACAAAACGTTCTACTGTCACACTTGCCGAAGCCGAAGTGATGCACGCGCGAAAGCGTTACAGTTCCATCACGCAAGACACAAAAGTGCCTGCGAATTTTCAAGAAAAATTGACCAAGCAAAAAGAAATTGAACAAACGCATCCCGCGTTACAAGCAATTAACAGTCAAATTGAACGCAAACAAGCTGAATTGGACGCATTAGAGCTTGTCGGCTCTGGACAAAATAGCGTCGTTGTTGGCATTAACAGTGATAGATATTCCGCTGGGAAAGGCGGTAAAGATGTCAGTAATAACATGGAAAGTTTTAATATCGGTGTAAATGTACCTTTTGGCGGATTAGCGCATCACGCTCCACAAGTAGCAGCATTAAATGTTGAAGTTAATAAATTACGCGCTGAACGTGACCAACTTTTTCGAAATTTAGAACAAGCGCACCACGAAGCTGAACACAATTTACAAGTCAATCAAGCTGAACTTTCGATTTCAAATGAACTGAAAACAGTTGCTGAAAAACATTTAAAAATGACGCAACTTAGTTTTTCAGTTGGTGAAATTGATTTAATCGATTTGCTCAAAATTCAATCTCAAACGCAACTCGCTGTTTTAACGGCTAAAGAACGTGCTGTTATCGTGCAGCGCGATTTTGCCTTTTACAATCAAGCCGTAGGACTTCTGCCATGAAACGTTTTTTATTATTAGTTTTGTTTAGTTCATCGCTTTTCGCGCTTGAGAATCGCGTGCAACTCACCGCACCACAAATTGAAAATTTAGGAATTGTGCAAGGAAAATTAACGCAAATTAACGAAATTCCTGTTTTATACGCACCTGCAAATGTGCTGATTCCACCAAATAATGAATATGTGGTTAGTGCGTCACAAGCGGGAATTATTAACCAACTTAATGCCGCGCTGGGCGATGATGTCAAAAAAGGCGACGTTCTCGCGCAAATTGACAGCCCGAATTTACTGAGTTTGCAAAGTAATTATTTAAAAGCAAACAGCATGTTACAACTCGCTAATTCTGCTTATCAACGTGATAAAACGCTCGCCAAAGAAGGGATTATTGCGAATCGGCGTGTGCAAGAAACACAAAGTGCGTTTAATACTGCTAATTTAGGTGTACAAGAAGCCAAACGCCTTTTGGAAATTTCAGGCGGTAGTGCAAGCGGGCAACTAAACAGTCATTTAGCTATTCATTCTCCTATTTCTGGCGTGGTGATTGAACGCATGGCAATCGCTGGCACGCGCATCGACAATTTAACGCCACTTTATCGGGTGGCGAATTTGCAAACGCTTTGGCTTGAAATTGCGATTCCTCAAGAACGAATTGCTGACGTGAAAATGGGCGATTCAGTTGTGATTGATAACACCTCGCTGACGGCTGAAATTAGTTTGCTTGGACAAAGCGTGAACGTTGAAAATCAAACCGTTTTAGCTCGCGCCATTATTAAAAATGCTCAAAAACAAATTCGTGCAGGACAACGTTTAAATGTACAAATAAACAAAAAAACGACGCAAAAAGTCTTTAACGTGCCAAATACGGCAATTGCTCAAAATGACAACAAAGCATTTATTTTTGTACGAACTGGAAATGGATTTGAAGCGAAATCGATTTCCATTGTTGGTAAAAAAGATGACGAAACGATTATTAGCGGCGATTTTTCAGGAAATGAAACCATCGCTTTAAAAGGCGCAGCCGTTTTGAAAGCAAATTGGCTGGGTTTAGGGAGTTCTGAAGAATGACAAATTTAATTCGATTCGCACTCAGTCAACGGTTGTTGATGATGGTGTTTGTCATCATGCTTGGCGGTAGCGGTTATTATGCGTTTAAACATTTACCGATTGACGCATTTCCAGAAGTATCGCCTACACAAGTTAAAATTATTATCAAAGCAGCAGGAATGACACCCGAAGAAGTCGAAGCGCGAATTACTGCACCGATTGAAGTTGAATTGCTGGGCATTCCACATCAAGTCATGTTGCGTTCATTAGCAAAATACGCACTCACAGACATTACGATTGATTTTGAAGAAGGCACGGATATTTATTGGGCGCGACAACAAATTTCCGAGCGATTGAATACGATTTGGGCGGATTTACCCGCAGGTATTGACGGCGGTATTGCGCCAATGACAACGCCTTTAGGCGAAATGTTTATGTTTTCGATTGACGGCGGTGATTTAACGTTAATGCAACGCCGTGATTTACTCGATTGGGTTATTCGACCTGCACTTCGTACTGTTTCTGGTGTTGCGGATGTCAATGCGTTAGGTGGTGAAGTTCGTAGTTTTGAAGTCGTTCCTGACAATATGAAAATGTCAGCGCGTGGCATTACGATTGCAGATTTAATTCAAGCCTTACAAAACAACAACAAAAATGATGGCGCAGGGCGTTTAACAGAAGGCGAAGAAGCGTTAATTGTTCGCGCTGAAGGTCGGATTAAAACACTCGATGATGTGCGCTCGATTATCGTGAGTGGAATCGGACAAACCCCAATTAAAGTAAATGATATTGCTCAAGTCCGTATCGGCGCATTAACACGTTATGGCGCGACAACAAAAAGCGGTGTAGGTGAATCCGTAACAGGAATTGTTTTAAGTTTGCGTGGCGCAAATGCAAGGTCAACAGTCGAAGGCATCGAAGCAAAAATTGCCGAATTATCGCCAAGTTTGCCAAAAGGTGTGCATTTAAAGGTGTTTTATAATCGCGGGATTTTGGTAAATCATGCCGTTGACACCGTTGTTCACGCGCTCGGTGAAGCAATTGCGTTAGTGTTGATTTTACTATTGTTATTTTTGGGCAATTTACGCGCCGCCATTGTGGTCGCAATTGTTTTACCGTTATCCGCCTTGTTCACCTTTATTTTGATGCGATTCATGGGGATGTCTGCAAATTTAATGAGTTTGGGCGGTTTGGCGATTGCCATCGGAATGCTCGTTGATGCGGCGGTGGTGGTGGTTGAAAATATCATCACGCATTTAGCACATGAAAAAACAGCAACGCGTTTGCCGAGATTACACGTTATTTATCGCGCGACAGCTGAAGTTTCTAGCTCTGTCACTTCGGGTATTTTGATTATTATCATCGTATTTTTGCCGCTATTAACGTTACAAGGATTGGAAGGGAAATTATTTTCGCCCGTTGCTATGACGATTGTATTCGCGTTAAGTGGTTCGTTAATTTTATCGCTAACAGTCATTCCTGTCGTTGCCTCGTATTTGATGACGAAAGTGTCACATGAAGAACCGTGGTTGCCGCGCAAATTACAACAACTTTATCAACCATCATTAGCGTGGTGTTTGGAGAACACAAAAAAAATCTTTGTGGTGGTCGGTGTAATGCTGGTTATAACGGTTTTCATTTTTAGGCAAATCGGCAGCACATTTATGCCAACGCTTGATGAAGGCGACCTTATTGTACAAGTTGAGAAATTGCCATCTATTACATTAAATCAATCGGTTATGTTAGATGAACAAGTGCAAAAAAATTTGCTGAAAAATATCCCAGAAATTGAAACGATTGTCGCGCGAGTGGAATCACCTGAATATGAAGGCTTTAAAACTTACAAAAATTCCAGCTACAATATCTCGTTGTAT
>CAIVBX010000038.1 GCA_903904275.1 uncultured Pseudomonadota bacterium | reverse complement strand
GAAGCGAAAGCAGATGGCGTAAAAGCGTTTGTGTCTGTAATGGAAGGTTGTAGCAAATACTGCACATATTGCGTTGTGCCATACACACGCGGCGAAGAAATTAGCCGTCCGCTTGAAGATGTGTTGGCTGAAATTCGCGTCTTAGCAAAACAAGGCGTGCGCGAAATTAACTTGCTGGGTCAAAACGTAAATGCCTATCGCGGTGAAATGGAAGATGGGGAAATCGCCGATTTTGCGTTATTGCTTCACGCCGTTGCCGCAATTGAAGGCATCGATCGTTTGCGTTTTACCACTTCTCACCCGATGGAATTTACCGACGAATTGATTGAAGCCTTCGCCGAAATTCCACAGCTTGTGAACCATCTGCATTTGCCCGTACAAAGCGGTAGCAATGCCATTTTAAAAGCAATGAAACGTGGTCACGTTATTGACGATTACAAAGAAATTATTCGTAAATTGCGTGAAGTTCGTCCTGATATTTGTTTATCGTCCGATTTTATTATTGGTTTCCCAGGCGAAACCGAAGTTGAATTTGAAGAAACGATGCAATTTATTGACGAAATGAATTTTGATTTGTCATTTAGTTTTATTTACAGCGCACGTCCTGGAACGCCTGCGGCAGAATTTGAAGACAATGTGCCACTTGATGTGAAAAAAGAACGTTTGGAGCGTTTCCAAAATCGAATTAACGAAATGGCAAATGCGATTGCGGAAAAAATGATTGGCACAACGCAAACTATTTTGGTCGAAGGACAATCCAAGAAAAATCCATTGCAAATGCAAGGACGTACTGAAAATAACCGTGTGGTGAATTTCATCGGGCATCCGCGTTTAACAGGGCAATTTGTGGATGTTTTGATTACCGAATCGCTCACAAATTCATTGCGTGGTCGAATGATTGATTTAACGGCGGTCGCATGAGTTCGCTCGATTTAGTTCTACTGCCAGACGACAATGAACGCTTAATCAATTTTTGTGGTCAATACGACGAGCATTTACGCCATTTAGAAAAACGTCTCGGTGTACAAATTGCGAATCGAGGCAATCATTTTCAAATTGATGGCGATGAAGCTGTTATTGCAGGTTGTCGTGCGGTGATGGAATCGTTATTTGCGGCAACGGAAAAAGATTTTATTACGCCAGAACTCGTGCATTTAGCGTTGCAAGAAGCGTCGATTGAAGTGAGTTTGCAACCTGAAATCCCCGTCGTAGAACCCGTTGTCATTAAAACCAAACACGGTTTAATCAAAGGACGTGGCGCGAATCAAATTGGTTATTTGCAAAAAATTGTCTCGCACGATGTGAATTTTGGCATTGGTCCTGCGGGAACAGGAAAAACATATTTAGCGGTGGCATGTGCGGTTCATGCTTTGCAAACAGAGCAAGTTCGCAAAATTATTCTGGTTCGTCCAGCCGTTGAAGCAGGTGAAAAACTCGGTTTTTTACCTGGTGATATGGCGCAAAAAGTTGACCCGTATTTACGTCCGCTTTATGACGCGCTGCATGAAATGCTTGGTTTAGAACGGGTTGAAAAGTTACTTGAAAAAGGTGTGATTGAAGTTGCGCCTCTCGCGTATATGCGCGGTAGAACCTTGAATAATGCGTTTATCATTCTCGACGAAGCCCAAAACACCACGGTTGAACAAATCAAAATGTTTTTGACTCGTTTAGGTTTCGGTTCAACAGCGGTGATTACGGGCGATATTACACAGATTGATTTACCATCAGAAAAAATGTCAGGTTTGCAT
>CAIVBX010000037.1 GCA_903904275.1 uncultured Pseudomonadota bacterium | reverse complement strand
TCGGTATCGATATGCCTGATAACAGCGAGCCATTCGCCCCTGAAAACACCCCATTCGCTAAACTCAAATTAATCGCCGTCGTGATTGAACCATCATTCGCTAAGGCTTCCGTAAAGGTTTTAGTGCTATACGTCAAAACAGGCTGATCGGTAAAATCAATGTTGAATCCTGAGGTACTTGCTCCTGTGATATTCGCCGCTTTGACCGTCACGAAACTCGCATCACTCAATGTCACCGTTAAATTACTGAGGTCATTCGCATTAAGATGATTCGTTGCATTCCCTGTTAAGGTCAAGGTCGCTGTAGTGTCGGTATTTTTAGTGACCACAGCAGATAACCCAGTCGGTAAATTCGGTATCGATACGCCTGATAACAGCGAGCCATTCGCCCCTGAAAACACCCCATTCGCTAAACTCAAATTAATCGCTGTCGTGATTGAACCATCATTCGCTAAGGCTTCCGTAAAGGTTTTAGTGCTATACGTCAAAACAGGCTGGTCAGCAAAATCAATGTTGAATTTTGATTTTGTTGCACCAGTCACATTCATCGCTTTGACATCAGTAAAACTAGCATCCCCTAGTGTTACTGTTAAATTATTGAGGTCATTTGAATTTAAATGCGCTGTTGCTTTACCTGTCAACGTCAAAATAGCTGTTGTATCGCTTGTTTTTGTTATTACAGGCGTTAAACCGTCTGGAGCATTTGCCACTGTGACACTACTTAACGGGGTATCTATAGCACCTGAAAATTTATCTCCCGTTAACGTTAAAGTAACCGCTGTTGAAATCGAGCCGTCATTTGCCGCAGCTTCAACAAATGTTGTCGCACTGTAAGCAATGGTCGCTTTGGAAATTGCCAATTCTGTTTGAATAGTTGATGACAATTCATCTGCCGTAGCATTATTGATATTTGTATTTGAATTCGCTATTTGTTCAACATTTGCTGTGGCCACACCTAATGATTCCAAAACCGTTTTACTTGTTAAATCAACAGATGTGCTATCTCCTTTGTTGATTCGACTAGTTAACGCATCCAGCGTCGCACTTCCACCTGAAAGATACGCATTGGCTAATTGCACAGAAGCCGAAAGTGCTTTAGCCGCTATCGTTTTTTCTTCGGCTGTTGTCGCATTATTTAAATTCGCAATCGGATCTGATGTTTTTAAATTTGTTGTCGCTGGCAAACCTAGTGCTTGTAATGTTAAAACTTGTGCTTCAGCTTCCGTTTTTCCAGTTTCAATAAGAGATTGCATAACCGTTGTAGCGGGTGTGACGACTGTCGAACCCGCTGGGGCTTTCATAATTTGCGTAAATGCTTTGCCTGTTACTATATCAACACCATCACCTAACATCACAATTGAGCCAACAGGATTATTTAAAACGAAGTTTCCGTTTCCGTCAGACGTTGTCCAAGATTCCGTCGCTTTTTCTAAAATACCGTCATTATTCGCATCAGCAAAAACCGTCGCGCCTTTTATGTAACCATCAACGATTTTTCCTGTTATTTGAGGAGCGGTAGAAAAATTAAATTTTGACGTATCGGTAATACCCGCAAAAGCATTGCCCGTTTTATCTGTAATTACACCTGCTGCAAAGGTCACACTGTAAGTCGTACCAGGCAGCAAATCAGATTTAGGGTTAATGGTTAAAACATTAAAATCATGGGAAACTTGCGTTGTATCTGTAATAGAAATTGTGCGTGTGTCTGTGCCATTACTGATAATGATATTGCCAGTTCCTGCTTTGATAGTTTCATTGAATGTTAATTTCAAATCTGAATTAACCGCAACCGTTGTCGCATTATCGCTAGGTGATAATGTATTTAACAAAGGGGCAATTTTATCAACAACATTTTTTGTCGTGAATGCAAAGCTGCCGCTATTACCAATTGAATTATTTGCTAAATCTTTAACTGCGCCAGCGTCCAAACTCACCGTGTACAATGTGTTTCCGTCTAAATTTTTAGAAGGATTGACCGTTAGTGTTGAGCCTTTAATAGTGATTTCTGGGCTAGAAATGGGGATTTTTAGTTCGTTTCCTAAATCGTCTTTTAAAACTACGTTTCCATCACCAGCTTGGATTTTTTCACTGAAAGTGAACGTAACGTTACTATTAGTTGCCACCGATTTTTTGTTACTTGCTGGCGTATGTGTTTTTATTGTTGGTGCGATGGTGTCGGTGTCAAATACCTGCGTTATTCCCGCAAATTTATTGCCTGTTAAATCGGTGATGGCAGTTTTAGGAAGTTGAACTGTGTAATGTGTATTTGCTAAAAAGTCACTTGTCGGATTGATTGTTAATGTCGCGCCATCAATTGTGATTTGCGGATCTGAAATTGGAATAGTTTGTTTAACTTTTCCATGTTGAATAACAATGTTCCCTGTTCCGACTTTAATGGATTCATTAAAAGTAAAAACTAAATTCTGACCTACATTGTTAATCGTTACAGGAAGATTAGAAATAAGTTTTGGTGCAGTTTTATCTATTGTAGTAGTCATAATGGTATCCAAGATGTAAAAATTCTAATTCGGTTGAAATGCACGACAAATGTTTAGCAAAAAAACCATTTTTCTCGATAATATCAAAATTTCAAAGATTTATTTTTGATTTTTTGCAAGGTTTCTATTTCACGCCAAAATAACATTCCATCAAAGTTGCTTGCTAACATTAACGATACTAGCAAAAGCAATACGAATGCAATTAACCCTAAACCAAATTTTAATTCCGCCATCGAAGCCAATTTCACACACGCAACAATAATTCCCAGCAAATAAACTTCCAACATCGCCCATTCTTCAATGTGGTGTAGTATTCGTAACCATAAACTTAAATGCCGATTTGTCCGTTTAAAATACAAATGTCCGCTAATTAGTAACGACAAAATAATGCTTAACATCGGAAATAAAATACTCGATAAAAAAACAACTATCGAAACTGCCCACATTCCTTCGTTGAATAATGTGAAAACCCCGCTCAAAAGCGTACCATCCTGAGCATTACCTAAAATTTTCACCCCCACAATAGGCAATAAATTTGCAGGCAATAACAAAAACAATCCCGTCAACGATAAAATAAAAGTGTATTTGACACTTTGAGCGTGAGGTCGATGTAACAAATAATTACAACGCGGACAATGTACTTTATCCCCTTCAACCGCATTGTGTTGTTGCAATAATAAATCACATTCTGGGCAAGCAAAATAATTTGAAATTTTCATAAGCCTTAGATTTTAGCGCACGACAGAATGTCGTCACTTAATTGGTGGTAGAATTTTTGCATCATTTTTAATTTCGTCTTTTGAGAGCGTCATTGTGGCAACAACTAACGATTTACAATTTAATAGTTTAATCAATAATTTGATTCGAGAAGGAATTTTAACTACACAAGATGCTCAAAAACATTATCAAGATGCCCAACAAAAAGGCGTTTCACTCATCAATTATCTTGTTACACAAAAAATTGTAAATTCCACACTCATCGCCTCTAAAATTTCGCTGGAATTTGGATTGCCACTTTTTGATTTAGATGCTATCGAACTTAAGAATGTTCCAAAAGACACGCTCAGTCCCGCGTTAATCCAAAAACACCATGTTTTACCGCTACATATTCGAGGCACAATTTTATATATTGCTATTTCTGACCCACGTAGTTTTCAAGGCTTTGATGAAATTAAATTTAGTTGCCGTTTGAATCCTGAACCTATTTTGGTCGAAGAGCATAAATTATCCAAAGTCATTGATGCGATTTCAAATGCAGCGGATGATTTAATTTCGGGGATGTTGGATTCAGATTTAGATAATTTAAATACGGTAGATAGCGAAGAGGTCGCCACAACAGGTGATGGTGTTGATGATGCACCGATTGTACGATTCGTGAATAAAATTTTGTTGGATGCAATTAAAATGGGGGCATCTGATATTCATTTAGAACCGTATGAAAAATTCTTTCGGATTCGTTACCGTGTAGATGGTATGTTGAGTCAAGTTTCATCGCCACCTGCCAGCATTGCTACTCGATTGATTTCACGCATTAAAGTCATGTCAAGAATGGATATTGCCGAACGGCGTGTTCCGCAAGATGGACGTATTAAAATGGTCATGTCAAAAACCCGCACTATTGATTTTCGTGTCAATACTTGCCCAACCTTGTTTGGTGAAAAAGTGGTGTTGCGAATTTTAGACCCGACAAACGCGCAATTAGGCATTGAAAAATTAGGTTTTGAACCTGAACAACAAAAACTGTTTTTAGACGCTATCAATAAACCTTACGGATTAGTTCTTGTTACAGGACCAACAGGAAGCGGAAAAACGGTGACGTTGTACACGGGTTTAAACATTTTAAATACACCCGAACGCAACATTTCAACGGCGGAAGATCCTGTTGAAATCACGGTTGAAGGTATTAACCAAGTGAACGTCAATCCCAAAGCAGGATTAACTTTCGCATCAGCATTACGCGCTTTTTTACGCCAAGATCCTGACATTATTATGGTCGGCGAAATTCGAGATTTTGAAACCGCTGAAATCGCCGTCAAAGCTGCACAAACGGGACATTTAGTGTTGTCAACATTACACACTAATGACGCGCCACAAACCTTAAATCGTCTGCTTCAAATGGGCATACCGCCGTTTAATATCGTATCGTCGGTAAATTTAATTATGGCGCAACGATTAGCTCGCCGATTGTGTGAACATTGCAAAAAATCCGCTGATTACCCCGATGGTTTTTTGCTGGAAGAAGGTTTTAAGCAAGAGGAACTTAGTGAATTAAAAATTTTCAAATCGGTTGGTTGTGATTTATGTAGTTCAGGATTTAAAGGACGTGTTGGTATTTATCAAGTCATGTCTTTAAGTGACAAAATGCGTGCGTTAATTTTAGAAGGTGGAAATACGATGCAATTGGCAAATCAAGCTGCTGCTGATGGAATCAATGATTTGCGTGCGTCGGGATTGAACAAAGTTCGCCAGGGTCTAATTAGTATCGAAGAACTCGATCGCGTCACACTGGAATAAATTAAGGTAAAAATTATGGCGGCGTTAAAACATAAAACAAAAGATA
>CAIVBX010000036.1 GCA_903904275.1 uncultured Pseudomonadota bacterium | reverse complement strand
CAACGCAACAATTGGTGCAGTAATAAAACGATTTGTCGCGGTAATAACCAATAATTTATGACCTTGTGCTCGATGTTTATCAACTAATTTCTGCGCTTTTTCCAACAAAATTGGCGCAATCACTTTTACGATAAATTGGTCGCGCCAAATGTGTAATTTTTCCAATGAATGTTCGGTTAATGGTTTAAGTGAAAAATCCAAAAATTCCATAATGTCGAGCGTACCATTTTTGTAATCCTCATAAAATTTTGCGTTGGCTTGTTCATAAGTCGCTTTGTCAACGATACCGTTATCAACCAAAAATTGCCCCCACAAATAATCGCTGTCATCTGCAATCAAGGTGTTGTCTAAATCAAAAATCGCTAAAGTCATTTTTTTCTCTTAAATTTTTATTTGGAAAGCCATTGCAACCGCTGGCGCACAATCGGCAGGCTTAAAAGTTAAATCTTGATTCATTGGAAACAGCTTAGAAAAATCAACGTAATCACATTCTAAATTTTGGGCGATTTCTTTAACTAAAAATCGTCCAATTCCTGCCCCAACTAAAATTGTTTTTTTGTTTAAATGCAATTCGCAACTGTTTTGAATGCGTTGAATTTGTTGTTTGCGAATATCTTGTGCCACTGATTGCCAACGTGCGAATTCTTCGATTTTAAAATCATCTCCGAGCATTCTTGATAAACGTCTTGCGCTGGCTTCAATCGTTTTTTCTGCGCCATCTGCTGTGGGTATTTGGTCGTGATTTTCTGATAATTCGCCCGTTAAACGATAAACATCAGCCATCGTGGCGAAATGCTCCGCCATGATTCCGACTTGTTTTTCGTTATCTAAAACCGTTTGTACGACTGACATCACGGGCGTTCTAACGATTCCTATGTAAATCAATTCTTGTGAAATCAATCGTTCGTAATCACTAAAACCCTGTGCGATAACGTCGCCATTTTCACACCACAAAATATCCGTTGTGGTGCTGCCAATATCGACAAACAAACAATCTTCAAACTGTTTCGCCGCAAATGATGCACTGGCTAACCAATTCGCAGAGGCAATCGAATCAAAATGTGTTTCGTTGATTTCAGAAACTGGCAATACACCCGATTTACCGCAAAAAATCTGAATTTCAGAATCGCCCAATAATTGCGTCATCGTTTGAATAATTTGCCTTACGCCATCATGACGATTTGCAAATAAATCCACCAATTCGCCTGTCATCGTAATCGCGTGTTTTTGGTTACTGTTAGAAATTTTTTGCAAAAGTGTTTTAACCGCAAATTCCAACTTATCCAAACCTTGCCACAATGGACAAGGTTCTTGATAAACGGCAATGATTTTTTGATGTTCAACAACACAAACCTTGACGTGTGCGCCGCCAATATCCCAACCGACTGAAAGTTGATTCATTTACGCTAATTTTGCTTTAAGAATTTTGTTAATCTCAGCGGGGTTGCCTTTGCCTTGCATAGCTTTCATCACTTGCCCAACGAAGAATCCAAACATTTTTTCGTTGCCATCACGATATTGCTGCGCTTGTTTTTCGTTTGCCGCCAAAATCGTGTCGATAATCGCTTCAATTGCACCCGTGTCGGTAATTTGTTTTAAGCCTTTTGCCTCGATAATTTCGTCGGCAGATTCGCTGCCATTCCACATAAATTCAAAAACTTGTTTCGCAATTTTGCCTGAAATGGTGTCATCAGCAAGTCGCACAACTAATCCTGCAAAACGTTCTGCGTTAATTGGAGATTGTGTGATGTCTAATTCATTACGATTCAACGCCGCTGATAATTCACCTGTTACCCAATTTGCACATAAAACGCTGTCGCAATTCGCCGCTTTCACGACAGCTTCAAAATAATTCGCTAAATCACGCGACGAAGTCAAAATGGTTGCCGCTTCATCATTCAATTTGTAATCCGATTTAAAACGCGCTTTTTTTGCTTCGGGCAATTCGGGTAAGTTAGCGCGAATTTCATCTTTTAATTCTTCGCTAACAAAAACAGGCAATAAATCGGGGTCGGGGAAATAGCGGTAATCGTTCGCTTCTTCTTTGCTACGCATTGAGCGCGTTTCATCTTTGACCGAATCGTACAAACGGGTTTCTTGAACAACTTTGCCGCCGTCTTCAATCAATTCAATTTGGCGTTCGATTTCGTGGTTAATCGCTTTTTCGACGAATTTAAATGAGTTGATATTTTTGATTTCAGCGCGTGTGCCAAATTCAGCTTGACCTTTGGGACGCACCGAAACGTTTGCGTCGCAACGGAACGAACCTTCTTGCATATTACCGTCGCAAATCTCTAAATAACGCACGAGTTCATGCAATTTTCGCATATACGCGACGGCTTCTTTTGCCGAACGCATATCAGGTTCTGACACAATTTCTAGCAATGGCGTGCCTGCGCGATTTAAATCAATGCCTGTTGAACCGTGAAAACTCTCGTGTAATGATTTTCCTGCATCTTCTTCTAAATGCGCTCGCGTCACACCGATGCGTTTTGTTTCGCCATCGACTTCAATATCTAAAAAGCCTTTGCCGACAATTGGTAATTCAAATTGACTGATTTGATAACCTTTCGGTAAATCTGGATAAAAATAATTTTTGCGGGCAAAAATTGAATACGGCGCGATTTCAGCGTTAATGGCAGTTCCAAAAATCACCGCTTTTTTTACAGCGTCTTCGTTTAAAACAGGCAAAACACCTGGCATTCCTAACGAAATAATGCAGGCTTGCGTATTCGGTTCTGCGCCATAAGTTGTCGATGCACCCGAAAAAATTTTCGTTTTTGTTGATAATTGCGTGTGAATTTCTAAGCCGATAACGGCTTCCCATTGTGTATTTGTTGTCATTTTTTTAGATTTTACTGAATGTTAAATTTAGGGTTCGATATTAGCTGAAATCGCGGTTTTGGATTTGCGACGATATGTCCGTTTTTTCTTGGATTTAGTAGATTTCGGTGTTTGTTGTGGTTGCGTCATTTTACGACGTTCGGTTTCATTAACTTTTTGATACGTTGTCCACCAATCTGCTAATTCTTGCGAAGCAGAACCTGCTTGAGCGCGTAACAATAAAAAATCATACGCGGCGCGAAAACGTGGGTGTACCAATAATTTGCTCGCTTTTGCACCAACGCGAAATTCAAATTTAGCTTGTTGATTCCAAATTTCCCGAATCGCTAATGACAAATGGCGCGGTAACGAAATCCGACGAATTTGTTGCGTTAAAATTTCGCTTGCGGCTGAAAAATTGGCATCTGATTCCGCCATGCCTTTAGCCACTTTTTCTCGCACACGTTGCAACATAGGTTCATAAAGCAATGCTGCAAATAAAAAATACGGTGCAACAGGTTTATTTTCGGCAAATCGAATATCTGAATTTTTCAGAGCGTGAATCACCATCATTTTTGGAAAATGGGAGTCTTCAAGCGATAAATTTTTCTCTACCGCAGGAAATAAAATTTCAAATAAACCGTAATGACGTAACATTTCAAATGTTTGCACGCCGTAACCTGTCAAAAATAATTTCACCACTTCGTCATGCAATCGCGCAGCGGGAACACTTGCCAACAAATGAGCATTAGGTGAAATTGCTTTTTCACAATCGTCATGCAATTTAAATCCTAATTTTACGGCAAACCGAATCGCGCGAATCATTCGTACAGGATCTTCGCGGAAACGTTCGCCCGCATCTCCAATCAAACGAATCAAACCCGCTTTGTGGTCTGCCATACCGCCAACATAATCGACAATCGAAAAATCGCGAATGTTGTAATAAAGCGCGTTAATCGTAAAATCTCGTCGCCAAACATCGTCGTCAATTGTGCCATAAAGATTGTCTTTTAAAATTCGACCTTCTTTTGAATGATGCTCTGCTTCCGTTGGACTTTCGCCACTACTTTTACGAAATGTTGCGACTTCGATGATGTCACGTCCATAAACGATATGGGCTAAACGAAACCGTTTTCCAATAACACGGCAATTTGAAAATAACCTTGAAAGTTGTTCAGGTAACGCATTTGTGACGACATCAAAGTCTTTCGGTTCGCGTCCTAACAGCAAATCACGAACACAACCACCCACTAAAAACGCGTCAAAACCTTCTTTTTTTAGTTTATAAACAACTTTTAACGCATTTTCACTGATTTGCTGACGTGAAACGCTGTGTTCAGAACGTGGAATAAGGGTTGCGCCATTGTAGTTTTCAGTGATATTTGGCAATGTTTCAGATGGTTTTTCACTGAATCGTTGACGCGCAATTTTTGCCGAACGAATCGGTTTAGGTTCAGAATCTTCAAAATTTTTTAGAAAAGTTAAAATGGCGTTCACACTCAATCAATTTTATTCACAATATGGTTAATATCATTGCAATTCATGCACAGTTAATCAACATTTGTTTTCTTTTACATTGCCCTTTTGAATAGAGTAAAATCGGTATTGTTTTTTATATTACGCATACGCAATCGGCGTATGTTGGTTCAAATTTGGAGGCGTTATGTTTAAAAAAATTATCAATGGGATGATTGATCAACCTATCTTAACCAGCTTATTTTTAAGTGATTTTTTCGTGTTGTTATTTCATCGTCCGCCCTTTTTCTTTTCGTTGTTAATGTTTAGCGGTCTGTTAGGAATGACAATGTATTTTGGGCAAAAATTTTCGTTATTCAACGTTTAACGTCATATCGTATTTTCAATGCTTCACACCCCGAATTTATTACGGCGATTTGCTGCTATTTTCTACGATTTGTTATTACTGTTAAGCGTTTTATTTATGGCTACCGCGTTAATTTTACCCTTTAACGCGGGGCAAGCCTTTACGTCAAACCCTTTTTATCTGCTTTATTTGTTCATCGTTAGCTTTGTTTTTTACGGTTGGTTTTGGACGCATGGCGGACAAACTTTAGGCTTACGCGCTTGGAAACTTCAGGTTTTAACAATTGATAAGAAAGCCATCACATGGTCACACGCTATGATGCGATTTAGTAGTGCAATTGTTTCATTGTCCGCGTTAGGATTCGGGTTTTTGTGGGCATTGATAAGCAAAAATAAACGTTGTTGGCACGATACATTTTCTAAAACTGATATTTTTTATAAAAATTAACGGATGAAATCATTATGGCATTATGGGTAAGTAATCTTTTTTCAAAAAAAACCGCTGATAATGAAACAAAATTAGTCGAAACGGCGACTGAATCCCAAAAAACAGAAACACCATTATCAGTTGTTACGCCACCATTACAGGCAACTGTTACGAAACAGCCACTGGAAACATTAAAAAAATTGGCTCCAATTCGTGATTTAAATGACGATGAAATCACACAAATTGACCAATGGATTTTGACATACGCAAATCAATCCATGATTTTCTTACTCGGCGATAAAAGTGAATATATTTATTATCTCTTAAAAGGCAGCGTGGAATTACAATCTGATGGTGGTGCAAATTATTCCGTTTATGAAAATACGCCTTTAGCGAATTTGCCGCTAAACAGTGGAAAAGTTTGTGGTGCAACAGCAATTACAACATCGCCAACTCAAATTTTATCTATTCCTACTTCGATTGTGCAATGGTGGGCAAATAAAAGTAAATTGCAGCAACAATCAAATACATTAGAAGTTATCGACATCAATTTGCCTGCTGAAATTCCAAATACAAAATTTTTTAACAGTTTCGCGCAAGCCTATCGCGAAAATCGCCTAAGTTTGCCATCATTACCGCAAGTTGCGATTAAATTACGAAAAGCGATGGAGCAGGAAAAAATTTCTGTCGATGATGTGATTAAAATTGTACAAGTTGATGCACCTATCGTGACTAAATTGATTCAAGTTTCAAATAGTGTGCTTTATGCCTCCGCTACGCCAATTAAAAACTGTCACGATGCGGTCACGCGCTTAGGTTTAGAAACAACGCGAAAACTGGTTATGGGGATTAGTGTTAAGCAATTGTTTCAATCAAAATCACCTCAACTCATGATAAAAATGCAAGAACTTTGGAAAAAAAGTTTGCATGTTTCAAGTTTATGTTTTGTACTCGCCGAAGAATCAGGCGTTGTAAATCCCGAAGATGCGCTTCTTGCGGGTTTAGTTTGTGATATTGGTGCCATTCCGTTAATTCATTTCGCTGAACATCACCCAGAAACGTATCCTGATTTAAATGAATTACAAGCCGTAATGCCTTATTTAAATCCTCCTGTTGGTTCATTAGTTCTTCACACGCTAGGTTTTTCTAATGAAATGAGTGAAATTCCCAAATTTGCTGAAAATTGGTATTACGAAAGTGGACATGATGATTTGAGCTTAATCGACGTGGTAATTTTAGCAAAATTGCACAGTTATTTCGGAACCGCACGCGCAAAAGAATTGCCTTATATCAACTCGATTCCAGCTTATGCCAAATTAAAAAATGGCAAATTGAGTCCTGATTTCTCGTTAGATATTTTAGTGAAAGCGCAACAACGAATTGATGTTGCCATGAGCATGTTTGCGTAATTCCAATGTTTAAAACGTTACTTGCTTTTTATAAATCATTACAACAGCTAATTTTGTTGCCACAACAAGCCTTGTTTGGTGATTTTACACGCCGACCTGTTCCACCACCGAAGCCCGAACCTGTTATTGAAAAAACAGAAGATAAAAAAAGTATCGCAGCGGCGTTGATTAACTCGTTAATCAATCCCATTTCATCAGAACCAACAGAAAGTGATGTTTTAGGAATAACTAATCCCATTTTGGTTAATGATTCTGAACAACAACCTGTTTATTTGTTGAAGAAGCTCGCGCCGTTGCGTTATTTGTCTGATAACACGCTTGAACAAATTGAACACAAAACGCTGCATTACAATCCAAATGCCGTTGTTTTTATCGTTGGACAGCGTACAGAGTATGCGTATTACATTTTGCAAGGTAGCATTGAAATGCGTCCTGAAGGTGTTTTACCGTATCACATTCATTTTGATACCGCGCAAGCTATGTTGCCGTTAAATAGTGGATTTTTATGTGGTGCAACCGCCGTTACAACTGAACCGAGTATTGTTTTGGCAGTTTCGCGGGTATTTTTGCAGCGTTTAAGTCAACGAAAATACCGTTACACATTAGGCAGTGAATTTGTGAAAAGCAGTTTGCCGCGTGATTTGCCAAATAATCAATTTTTTGCGGAGTTCGCTCACGCTTATCGTGAAAATACATTGAGTTTGCCGAGTTTGCCACAAGTCGCCTTTCGTTTGAAAAAAGCCCTAGAAGAACCTGATATTGCGATTGCTGAAATTGCGAATATCGTGCAGTTCGACGCGACGATTGTGGCAAAACTAATTCAAGTCGCAAACAGCGTGTTTTATGCTGCCGAATCGCCTATTACAAATTGTCAAAATGCGGTTATTCGTTTAGGTTTAGACGGCACACGCCGCGTGGTAATGGGAATTAGTGTTAAGCAATTGTTTTATTGTGAAAATCAGCAATTGATGGGCATGATGCAAACAAATTGGCGGAATAGTATTTACCTATCAAGTTTATGTTTTGTTCTGGCAAAAGAAAGTAAAACGGTTAGTCCAGAAGATGCACTTTTAGCAGGTTTGATTTGTGATATTGGTAAAATTCCCATTTTGAATTTTGCTGAACAACAGCTTGATTATTCGCCAAATTTACTTGAACTTAAAACCGCATTACCATTTCTAAGTCCTGCCGTTGGCTCGTTGATGTTACATAATTTGGGATTTCCACCTGACTTAGTCAATGTACCGAAATTTGCCGAAGATTGGTTTTATGAAAGTGGCGATGAAAAACTCACGCTAATTGATATTGTAATTTTAGCAAAATTACACAGCTATTTCGGCTCAAGAAAAGCAAAATATCTGCCTTATCTCAATACCATTCCTGCGTATGCAAAATTGAATCAAGGTAAATTAAATGCGGACTTTTCGTTGAATGTGCTTCATAAAGCGCAAGAACGCATTCATGAAGCGATGACGTTTTTCTCTTAAATCTCAAACAAAATATCTAACATTTCGGTTAAATTTGAAACGCCGTGAATTTCCAAATTTGGAATTGCTTTTTTAGGCGCATTTGCTTTAGGAATCACGGCTTTTTTGAATCCATGTTTTGCCGCATCATTTAATCTCGCGTGACCGTTTGCAACAGGTCGAATTTCACCATTTAAGCCTAATTCACCAAAGAAAAATGCCTCTTGCGAAACGACTTTATTTCGCAAACTCGAAACGATACTCGCCAAAATTGCTAAATCTGAACTGGTTTCAGTCACCCGAATTCCACCAACAACATTGGCATAAATTTCATCGCTTGCGGTTGAAATGTTGCCGTGTCTTGCCAAAATCGCCAACAACATCGCTAAACGATTTTGGTCTAAACCCACCGCCAGACGACGTGGATTGCCATATTGACAATCGGTGACAAGAGCTTGAATTTCAACTAATAACGGACGCGTTCCCTCCCATAAAACCGTGACAACGCTGCCTGCTGACGGTTTTTCAGCCCGATTCAAAAACATCGCCGATGGATTTTTAACTTCTTTTAATCCTGAATTATCCATTGCGAAAAAACCTAATTCGCCAATGCTGCCAAAACGATTTTTATCTGCGCGTAAAACCCGATAACGCGCATCATCCGTTGAAGAAAGCATCACTTGTGTATCCACAATATGACTTAACGTCATTGGACCTGCGAGCGAATGGTCTTTCGTAACATGTCCG
Organism: uncultured Pseudomonadota bacterium; assembly: GCA_903904275.1. Classification (GTDB taxonomy): domain Bacteria; phylum Pseudomonadota; class Gammaproteobacteria; order Methylococcales; family Methylomonadaceae; genus UBA10906. The sequence goes on along the minus strand of CAIVBX010000036.1, from coordinate 24 downwards.
ACCATGAAAATCGACACGTCATGT
>CAIVBX010000035.1 GCA_903904275.1 uncultured Pseudomonadota bacterium | reverse complement strand
CCGCCTTTTGCGACTAAATCTGAAACCACTTCGCGAGCGTAAGGGAATAAAATGTTAGGGCAGAAACTACCAACCATGCCGCCCATTTCTTGTTCTGTAAAACCACCTAACAAGAAAATACCTGCTTGTGTGACTTCGACTAAATACGCAACCAATTCGCCACTTTTTACAGTAATCGTTAATTTAATAGCAACTTCAGCCAAATTTTCGTCAAGTTGTTGAACATTTGTTGCTAAGTTGAAATCAACGTTTGCCTCCCATTTTTCAACAAAAATTTGTGGTGAATTTGGTGTTTCAAATGAAATGTCTTTCGTATAAATTTTTTGAATTGCGAATTGTTTTTCTTGTTCAGCCATGATTTTTCTCTCTGTGATTAAAGTTAAAAAGGGGTTTGTTAAGATTTAGCTAATTTGTTTTTACTGGTAATTTTAATTGGTAATTTATATTCATCACGCCACGCATCCATGCCACCTGTAAGGATTAACACGTTTTCAAAGCCTGATTTAGTCAATAATTTAGCGGCAGCCGATGCACGAGTTCCCGTTTGACACGTTACCAATAATAGATTTTTTTGATATTTTTGCAACGTTGATAATTGTTCTGCAAATTTGCTTAAAGGAACATTCACCGCGTTTTCAATATGCCCAAGAATAAAATCAGGCGATTCACGCACATCAATCACAACCGTTTTTTCATCATCAATTTTTGGTACTGCTAACAATGGTGAAATTGAATCAAAACGTTTAAAAGCGGTGTCAAAAAATTCTTGGATTAGTAAAAATGTCACGACTGCCATGGCTAATGACAAAATGTAGTGATTTAAAATAAATTCGAGATAACGTTCATCCATAAATAGATTCTACAAAGTAAATAAAAGATAACCAAAATCATACCTTATTTTGCATAGTTATGGTTATAGCTGGATGATTAGAAAATTAAATACTGGTAACGTATTAACAAAAGTTCTTTCCCCTAATCTAAAAAGGCAAATTTTATGAGTTTTACCGTAGATGATATTAAAAATGTTCAATACTCAGGCGATATTACGATTGATTCGTTGCTCAATAACGGTGTGAATTGGAATTTTTTAACACCTGCTCGACCTGTACTTTATTACACATTTGACCTGACAAATTTTGGAGATGATGCAATAAATGCTGCCATCAGTGTCTTTAATTCAGCACAACAAATTGCAGCAAATGCAATTTTAGCTTATGCCAGTTCTGTCACGGGTATTACATTTCAACTTGTAACAGGAAACGCTACCAAAGCAGATATTCATTTTGCGGAAGCCGATTTGCCAGGAAGCTCAACATCGGGTTTGTGTGATAGCGGTTGGTCCGATCAAACTTTAAATAACGTTATCACTGAATACAGTGCTAATGCTTATGTTTATTTAGACAACGTTGAATGGGGGAAAGAAAATAGTAATCCCGCAACAGGCACACAAGGTTATGAAACGTTATTACATGAAATTGGTCACGCGTTAGGTTTAAAACACCCTTTCGATGCACCAAATATATTGCCAATTGACGAAGATAATACAAATAACACGGTTATGTCTTATACCGAAAAAGGCGATTACAAAACGACATTTCAATCTTATGATTTAGCGGCATTAAAATGGATTTATGGCACAGATGGTTTAGGTGGTGAAAGTCATATTTTAAGCTCAACATCCACAACACCAGCACCAACTAACCAAAATCTGCATGGCACTTCCGCCGCAAACAAACTCCAAGGTGGAGCAGGAAATGACACACTCGATGGCGGTGCTGGACGTGATACGTTGATAGGTGGTGACGGAAATGATTTGTACATTGTCGATAACAGTGGGGATAAAGTAATTGAATCCAACGCCGCAGGAATAGATGAAATTCAAAGCAGCGTGAGTTTTACTTTACCGAAAAATGTTGAAAATCTAACTTTAACAGGTGAAAAATCAATAAATGCAACTGGAAATGAATTAGCGAATAGCTTAGTCGGCAATAGCAAAAATAACATTTTGATTGGTAACGCTGGCAATGACACGCTAGAAGGCGGAAAAGGTAATGATAAATTAACAGGTGGCACGGGTTCTGATACGTTTGTCTTTCAGTTCAAAGATTATGATTTTATGGGTGATTTTGCGGTGCGTGCTGTTAATGTGGATACAATTACAGATTTCAAAAAAGGCGTTGATATTATTCAATTGAGTTCAGATTTTACACAAAATGGTTTTATTTCAGTGTTAAATATAAAACGAACAACAACGAATATGGAATTGATTTACGACTCAACGACCAGAACATTATATTTTGATGCAGATGGTTCAGGAACGCATTACACGCCAACAGCATTTATTAAATTTACGGGGAAGGTGAGCTTGGATATGAATGATTTTGAGGTAATATGAAAATTGGTGCGCCCGAGCGGATTCGAACCTCTGACCTCAGCCTCCGGAGGGCTGCGCTCTATCCAGCTGAGCTACGGGCGCGTGGGCGTGAATTCTAACCTATCAAGCTGGTAATTACGAGAGCATTGATTTCAGGTTGGCAAGGCTGGCTTTGCCGCGTTCTTTGATAACTTCCGAAGCCAGCTGCTTTTTGTTGACCCAT
>CAIVBX010000034.1 GCA_903904275.1 uncultured Pseudomonadota bacterium | reverse complement strand
GCCACCAAATGCGCCAACAGGCATTCCGCCGCCAATAATTTTGCCGAGAGTTGTTAAATCAGGTTTTATATTATAAAAACCTTGTGCGCCTTGCAGGCTGACACGAAAACCAGTCATCACTTCATCGAAAATTAAAACGCTGCCAAATTCATCGCAAACGTCACGCAAAGTTTCCAAAAAATCTTCAACAGGCGGCACGCAATTCATATTTCCTGCGACAGGTTCAACGATAATGCAGGCGATTTCTTTGCCTAATTTTGAAAATAAATCGCGCACCGCATTTGCATTGTTGTATGGCAAGGTTAGCGTGTCTAATGCAACGGCTTCTGAAACACCTGACGAACTCGGAACACCAAACGTCAAAGTGCCTGAACCTGCTTTGACAAGTAATGCGTCAGAATGTCCGTGATAACAACCTTCAAATTTCACGATTTTGTTGCGTCCTGTGTAACCTTTTGCTAAACGAATCGCGCTCATGGTCGCTTCTGTGCCAGAACTGACCATGCGAACCAATTCAATCGACGGGACAAGTTCACAAACTCGCATTGCCATTAACGTTTCAATTTCAGTTGGCGCACCAAAACTCAAACCTTTTTCAGCAGCGATTTTTACCGCTTCGATTACGTCAGGATGGGCGTGACCTAAAATCATAGGTCCCCATGAACCAACATAATCGACGTATTCATTACCTTCGCAGTCGTAAATGTATGCGCCTTTTGCGTGGTCAATAAAAATCGGTGTGCCACCGACACCATTAAACGAACGTACAGGCGAATTTACCCCGCCAGCAATCACGTTTTTCGCTTGGTTAAAAAGTTGGCTTGATGTGGTCATATTATTCCTTGAATCACGCATATTCTTGAACGGGTAAAACCATAATACCATCCATTTCAACGCCTGCTCCTTTCGGTAAGGCTGCAACACCAATTGCAGCACGCGCTGGATAAGGCTGATGAAAATAATTTCCCATAATTTCATTCACAATTGGGAAATGCGCTAAATCCGTTAAAAACACATTCAATTTCACAATATCATTTAAATCCCCGCCTGCCGCGTGAGTTACAGCTTGGAGATTTTCAAAAACTTGGGTAATTTGGGCAATAATATCGCCGTCAACCATTGTCATCGTTGCGGGAACAAGTGGAATTTGTCCTGACAAATAAACCGTGCGATTAACCTTAATAGCTTGTGAATAAGTACCAATTGCTTGTGGCGCGTTGTGTGTATGAATAACGTGTTTAGGCATAAAATTTCCCCGTAAGTAGTTTTAAGTTGATAAAAAACCACCATTGTAAAGGCAATCACTCGTAAATCTAAAACGTCCTGTTCAATGTGCGTAACAAAATCGTTTAAGATACCGTTTAAAGTTGTTTTTTTAAAACACAGGAAAAGTTTATGCACATTTTAATTAGCAATGATGATGGTTATTTAGCGGAAGGTATTAACGCATTAGCAAAAGCGTTAAGCGAATGTGCAACGGTTTCAGTCGTTGCGCCTGATAGAAATCGTAGCGCAGCAAGCAATTCGCTCACACTTGATATGCCACTTCGTGCCACATTAGCACATAACGGATTTACCAAAGTTGATGGCACGCCAACAGATTGTGTGCATTTAGCGATTACGGGATTATTAGAAAGTGAACCAGATATGGTTTTTGCTGGCATCAATCATGGGGCAAATTTAGGTGATGATGTTTTATATTCAGGAACAGTTGCTGCAGCGACAGAAGGGCGTTTTTTAGGTTTGCCAGCAGTGGCAATTTCGTTAATTGGCGATCATCCTGAACATTTTGAAACCGCCGCGCAAGTTGCGGTTATTTTATTTAAACAAATTCTTGAAAAACCATTGCCAGAAAACACCATTTTAAATGTCAATGTGCCTGATTTACCCTTTTCCGAATTAAAGGGTTTTCAAGCCTGTCGTTTAGGGCAACGGCATAAATCAGAACCCATCATTCAAAGTCAAGATCAACGTGGTCGGCGTATTTATTGGGTTGGTGCGGCAGGAGAAGAGCAAGACGCAGGCGAAGGAACAGATTTTTTTGCGGTGAATAATGGCTATGTTTCGGTAACACCATTGCAATTAGATTTAACGTGGTACGAACGACTTGAAACAATAAAAAATTGGTTGCCAAGCGAATAAGGATTGACGATGTTTTTGAAAAATTTGTTGAATTTTTTTAAACGAAACGCACTGCTAATAACTCAAATTACAGTGCTTTCATTACCGTTTGTTATTTTTACTTTTTATTATTCCACCAGCGAAAATGCGGATATAGTTGATATTCCTGTAATTGAAAAAGTAGAAACGATTACAGCAGTGGAAAAAATTGAGACCGAACAACAAACTCAAAAAGAAAATAAACCAGAAAAATCATCTGAATCGTCTTCCTCATTTGAAGTAGATGAAGTTAGTCGTGAAATGCTAAACAACAGCACAAAAAATCCACAAGAAATGTTGTCTGCAAATGGCGCGTGCGTGACATCTCAGGATGTTCAAATTGTATCGAAACACACGGGAACGATTTCAAAAGCAAAAAATATCAAGCAATTTAAAAAACCATTGCCTGCGATGATTACCGAATTTGAATACACTTGTATCGATTCAAAAGGCGTAGCACAAAAAAAATTCACCACTATGGGAGTTGCCGTGGATTCTGAAGCAAATATTTTACGCTGTATTCAATCGAATTCTGATCCCGCTTTGAACAGCGAAGAACGCTTCAAACATATTGTAAAAATCATGACACATCATTGCGGTTTTAAATTGTCAGAGCAAACGGGCGTTGCCAAACCATGATGTTACGCCATTTACAAGGAATTGGCATGACCTCACAACGTACTCGTGATCGCATGATTAAGCGTCTAATAGAACAAGGTATTTCAAATGCACGAATCTTAGAAATTATGCGAACTACGCCACGTCACATTTTTGTTGATGAAGCCTTAGCAAGTCGTGCTTATGAAGATACGGCATTGCCAATTGGATATAATCAAACGATTTCACAGCCTTATACCGTGGCAAAAATGACGGAATTGTTATTTGAAAATCGGGAATCGTTTGGCAAAATTTTAGAAATTGGAACAGGTTGTGGTTATCAAACAGCGATTTTAGCGAAATTGGTTGATGTGGTTTATTCAGTTGAACGTATTTTGCCATTACAAAAAAAAGCAATTCAACACACGGCATTATTAAAATTGAAAAATATCCGTTATACGCACAGTGATGGTGGTTGGGGCTGGGAAGAATTTGCGCCATTTGATGGCATTTTAGTTGCCGCTGCACCAACCGAAGTTCCTGAAGCCTTATTGCAACAATTATCCATCGGTGGTGTGATGGTTATTCCTGTTGAAAATTCAGAAGGAAATCAAACGCTGCAACGCATTACACGCACCGAAAGTAATTTTCAAATTGAGGAACTCGAATCTGTCAGTTTTGTGCCATTTTTAGCAGGAAAAGAATAACTATGTTTCAAAAACTTTATACCAAAACGTTGGGCTGGTCACGTCATCGCCACGCTGAAAAATACTTGAGTTTCGTGAGTTTCGCAGATTCATCATTTTTTCCGATTACGCCACTTGTTATGCTTGTGCCGATGGTTTTAGCACAAGTTGATAAAGCGTTTCGATTCGCTTTTTTAACGACGCTTTTTTCAGCGTTGGGCGCGATTTTAGGTTACAGCATTGGCTATTTTTTATTTGAAGCCATTACGCCTTGGCTACAAACAACGCATTATTGGAATGATTATTTGTCGGCAAAAACCGAAGTTGATAAATGGGGAATTTGGGCGGTTTTAATCGGCGGATTTTTACCAATTCCTTATAAAATTTTTACCATTACGGCGGGGTCGTTGAATATGACATTATTGCCATTTTTAGCTGTTTCAACATTTGGACGAGGCACTCGATTTTTCGTCATCGCGTTTTTACTTAAATTCGGTGGTGAAAAATTCGAGGAAAAAATTAACCAACATATCAATAAAATCGGCTGGTTTGTTGTTGCTGCAATTCTTGTCGGTGGCTCATTTTACTTTTTTCTAAAACATAACTAACAAAAAAATCATGACAAACATTTATTCTTTAGCAGTCGAAGGTGTACAAAAATTAGTGCCTTACAAAGCAGGCAAACCGATTGATGAATTAGAACGTGAATTGGGAATTTCTAATATCGTTAAATTAGCATCGAATGAAAATCCATTAGGTATTGGTGAAAAAGCGAAAACCGCCATTCAAAATGCGATTGCAGATTTAGCGTTATATCCTGATGGTAGTGGATTTAATTTAAAAAAAGCATTAGCAACAAAATACAATGTTTCAGCCGAACAAATTACGCTTGGAAATGGTTCAAATGAGATTTTGGAATTAGTCGCACGCGCATTTTTAACGCCTGAAAATGAAGTGATTTTTTCTCAACATGCTTTTGCTGTTTATCCAATTGTGACACAAGCCGTAGGAGCAAAAGCCGTTGTTATTCCTGCGATAAATTACGGACATGATTTGCTAGAAATGTTTGAGCGCGTTACTCCTAAAACACGTTTAATTTTTATTGCAAATCCGAATAATCCGACTGGAACATTGTTAAAACAAGAAGCCATTGAACATTTTGTTGGTTTGCTACCACCGCACGTTATTTGCGTTTTAGATGAAGCGTATTTTGAATTTGTTAGTCAAACCGAATCGGTGGATTCTGTTTCGTGGTTACAAAAATTTCCGAATTTGATTATCACGCGCACATTTTCAAAAGCCTACGGTTTAGCAGGTTTACGAGTAGGTTACAGTTTATCGAGTGTAGAAATTGCGGATTTATTGAATCGTGTTCGTCAGCCTTTTAATAATAATTCGCTTGCATTAGTGGCAGCAGAAGCGGCGTTGAATGATGAACAACACGTTCGCGCAACTGTTGAAAATAACGTTGCTGGCATGAAGCAATTAACCGATGGTTTTGAAGCATTAGAATTAAATTGGATTCCCTCGGCAGGAAATTTTGTTTCTGTAGATTTAGACCAGCCTACAATGCCAATTTATGAAAAATTATTGCAAAAAGGTGTAATTGTGCGTCCTGTTGATGTATATGAAATGCCGACTTTTTTACGAATTAGCGTTGGAACACCTGCCGAAAATGCTAAATTTCTAAACGCCTTAAAGGACGTTTTGAGTGATGTTTAAAAAATTATGTGTCATTGGCGTAGGTTTAATTGGCGGTTCAATTGCAAAATCAGCGCGTGAAAATAATTTAGTTGAAAACATTATTGGTTTTGGGCGCATTGATGATGTTGAAAATTTGCAACTTGCGAAAGATTTAAATGTCATTGACGAATTTTTTACGGATATTGAACAAGCGGTTTTAGACGCAGATTGCGTGATTATCGCAACGCCTGTCGCCGCAACTGAAGCGATTTTGAAATTATTAAACCCCTTTTGGTCATCTGAAACGATTTACAGCGATGTAGGTAGTACAAAAGGAAATGTGCTTGAAGCGGCTAAAACGGTTTTTGGATTTGTACCTGATAATTTTATTCCTGCTCATCCGATTGCTGGTGCTGAAAATAGTGGTGTTCAAGCTGCCTTAGTCGATTTATTTGTAGCAAAACGCTTGATTATTACACCAGTTGAAAATACCAGCGTGATTGCGTTGAAAAAATTGCAAACGTTTTGGGAAAAGATTGGCGCATTAGTTTCCATTATGGATGTAAAACAACACGATAGTGTTTTAGCGGCAACCAGTCATTTGCCACATTTATTAGCATTTGCATTGGTTGATATGTTGGGACAACGTGACGAACAAGAAGCTATTTTTAAATATGCAGCGGGAGGATTTCGGGATTTTACCCGAATTGCTTCAAGTGACCCGACAATGTGGACTGCAATTTGTGAAGCGAATAAAACAGAAATCTCGCCTTTAATTGAACAATTCAAAATGGAATTATCAAAAATTCAACAATTTTTAGAATCTGAAAATCATGACGCACTTTTTGAATTATTTACTTATGCAAATCAAGCACGACAACGTTTTTTAAATCAAAATAACTAATTGAAAATGCTCATTTTTAATGAGCATTTTCTTGATTTACCGAGTTAAAAAAACAATCCATCAATAGGTGATGACGCGCTCGCAAAACGTTTGCGAGGCATTCGACCCGCTAAAAAGGCTTCGCGTCCTGCTTGAATGCCTTTTCGCATAGCAGATGCCATCAAAATTGGATTTTTTGCCTCTGCAATCGCAGTATTCATTAAAACACCAGCACATCCTAATTCCATTGCAATCGCCGCGTCAGAAGCCGTCCCCACGCCTGCATCAACTAAAATTGGTACGTTGGCATTTTCAATAATCGTTAAAATGTTATACGGATTACGAATCCCTAAACCTGAACCAATTGGTGCAGCAAGAGG
>CAIVBX010000033.1 GCA_903904275.1 uncultured Pseudomonadota bacterium | reverse complement strand
TGACAGCACCGTCACCATTCAAAACAGCGGCGCGAAAACAACACCTGTTTATTCGGCGGCAGGAAATCTAACGATTAACGCCGCAAATATCCTTCAAAGCGGCACGTTAAAAGTGCCTTTCGGAACACTCAATTTAAATGCAGTCAATAAATTAGAACTCACCGACGGCAGCGTCACGTCAGTTTCTGGCGATGGCGTAACCGTCCCATTCGGCAAAGGTTCGGGTGGTTTGAATTGGCTTTATCCATTTGATGATGCAGGCAGTGTCGCGCTTGTTATCGATACGCCACCTGAAAAACGTTTGGCTTTGTCTGGCAAAGACGTATTGCTCGACAAAGGCGCAAATGTGAATTTAAACGGCGGCGGTGATTTATATGCTTACGAGTTTATTCAAGGTATTGGCGGCAGCACGGATACGTTGAAAACAAACTCGTCGGAAAAATTCGCGGTCATCCCCGATTTAGGTCACGCACTAACGCCTTATGACCCATTGGAATCAACAGATTCAAACATCAAAGTTGGCGACAGCGTTTATCTGAATGCTGCTGATAACTTGGCGGCTGGTTGGTACACGATTTTACCTGCACATTATGCCTTATTGCCGAATGCGTATTTAATTACGCCGTTAGCCAATACAAAAGATTGGTCGCCTACTCAAACCGCGAAAAATATCGCAGGAACAACGGTTGTTGCAGGACGTTTTGGCAATGCAAATGCCGACATTCAAAATCCACGTTGGCAAGGTTTTGCTGTTGAATCAGGAAAAGTGGCGCGGACTTATTCGGAATATACCGATTATTTTGCGAATGATTTTTTTGCTGAAAAAGCCGCTAAAGCCATTGAAAGCGTGTCACAACAATTACCGCAAGATGCAGGTAATTTAGTTCTTAACGCGCAAACCAGTTTGAGCTTAAATGCGAATTTATTCACATTGCCCGAAGCAAAAGGCAAAGGCAGTTTTGTTGATATTAGTGCAAACAATTTAGCGATTGTGTCGCGCCGTGAAGATGTTGCGAACAGCAAAGATTCTGATGTGGTGAGTTTATTTGTTGAGGATTTGAATAATTTAAATGCACCAAGTTTGCTACTTGGCGGCACGCGCAGCAAAAATAAAAATGGTGAAGTCGTCACTGTCACCGCGCAAAACGTGACCATTGCTGAAAATACCAAATTAAAAGGTAGCGAGTTGCTTTTAGCTGCAACAGATTCGCTGACAGTTTCAAAAGGGTCAGAAATTCAAAGCACGGGGAAAACCGATTCCACGCCGTCAAAATTAGAATTAACCACAAACAAACAAATCACAGAAACGGTTGTTGATGATTCAGGCATTGCAACTGATAACACTATTACATTAAGCGACAGTGCATTTTTGCGTGTATCGTCAGCAGGGCAAACAGATTTAGTTCGCACAGGTAGAACAACAGGTGAAACAGGTGTTTTAACTGTTGAAAAAGGGGCGATTTTACAATCTGGAAATTCGATGTTGCTTGATGCAAGCAAAGACACGATTTTTGCAGACGACATCAAAATGGATGGCGGTTCGCTTGCGTTAAATGCCAGCAAAATCAGTTTAGGCAACGCACCTGAAAACACAGATGGTTTAGTTTTAACGTCACCTAAATTTACGTTAGATGAATTGAAATTAAATAGCCGCACTAGCCTTGATATTTACGGCTCGGTGGATTTGAAAACAAAAGAATTATTGCTTGATAGTGCAGTAATTCGTGGTTTTGACAATTCGGGCAAAACTGCAACCATCTCAGCGGATAATTTAACATTATCCAATTCGCACACAACAATTCTCCCCCCTTCTGAAAGGGGAGCAGGGGGGATTTTAGGCACAGGTTCACTCGCCTTTAACGCTAAAAACATTCAATTCGGTAGCGGTGATTATGCAATTAGCGGTTTTCAAACAGTCAATTTCAACGCTAGCGAAAACATCAAAGGCATCGGACAAACTTTTGCCACTCAAACAGGAAATAGCATTTTAAGTGACGCGGCAAACGTTCAAATTGCGGCAAATGTAAATGCTTCTGCGCCGCAATTTATCAGCGGCAACGGCGCAACCACGAACATTGATGCAAGTGGTTTTGAAGTTAAACTAAATTCTGCAACGCCAAATAACTCTGTGCAAACGGCAGGTTTAGGCGGTCTGTGGAACATTCAAGCTGATAAAATTGACAGTTCAGCAAACTTTGATTTGCCTTCAGGCGTTTTAAAATTAACCGCTCAAAAAAGCGATGTTGCATTAAATAGCGGTTCAGTTGATGTAAGCGGACGTGAAATTACATTTGATGATTCAACACAAGTTTCACCCGCAGGCAAAATTGAATTAAGCGCGGCAAACGATGTCACGTTAGCAAGTTCAACAACGTTAAACACAGGCGAATTAAGCGTTTCGGCACCACAAGGGCAATTTGACTGGGCTGGAAAAATCACCGCGCCACAAGGTTCACTCGAATTAAATGCTAAAAAATTAGGCGATTTTTCAACATTGAATACGAAAATCGCCACCGCTGGTTTTTCTGACAAAATCGATTTAACTCAAAATGCAGGAAACGTTACGATTTCTGCAACTGACAAAATTAAATCAAACGAATTTAATTTAGCCGCAAATCAAGGCAACGTTGCGATAAATGGCGCGATTGAAGCGAAAGATGTTCGTATTTATGGCAACGATGGAATTTCATTTGCAGGAAACATCACGGCAACAAATCTCACACTCGACACTGTTCATCAAAATGATTCTGAAAGCGGCTTACTCGATTTATCTGCAACAGGTTCAATCGACGCGGCAAATGTGCATTTACGCACAGGCAGAAATGACGAAGCAAAAACTGTCAATGTCAGCGAAATTAACACCGCAATCAAAAGTGAAAATGCCGTTTTAGAAGCAACGCGCGTTTATGAAAATCAAAGCGACATAAACAACGAAACGATTTCTGGCATTCAAACCGACACCGCTAATTTCATGAATGCCGCGCCGAAATTGAAAAATAATTCGGGGGCGAAAATTTCACTTTCAGCAGGCGTTGAAATTCGTAGCGACGGGGATTTAACGCTTTCAACAACGTGGGATTTTGCGAGCAAAACCACCAACGAAGAAACAGGAAAATCAACACCAAACTGGCGTTTTAACGACGGGCAAGGGAATAAAAATGTCGCAGGATTTTTAACATTAAATGCAAAAGGCGACGTGTTAATTAACGCTTCGCTCACCGATGCGTTTGCAAATGGCCCATTGCTTGGCACAGACCCAGAAAACATTTATCAAGACGTTTTGCAAACAGGCGCGTCGTGGAGCTACAAAATTGCGGCGGGTAAAGATGTCAAAATAGCAAACGCTTATTATCCACTTGATGAATATGGCGAACCTGCTTACGACGCGGCGCAAGTCGTTGTTAGAACAGGAACAGGCAACATTGCTGTTTCAGCAGGTGGCAATATCGAATTTGTGAAAGATGCAGAAAATGCGATGGCTTCGGCGGCAATTTACACCGCAGGCAACCCCGCTGAATTTACCAAAACGCAATTGTTAAACGGTGAAATTGTAGGTGTTCCTGCTCAAAAAACAGGCGAAAGTGAAACAGATTATTTAAATCGTTTAGACGCAAACCAAATGAACGCACTTTTACGTTACGGTTATGTCGATGAAAATTTAATCGGTCTGCAATTCCGTGTTGCTGAATATCCAACGCAAGGCGGTTCAGTTTCATTAAACGCAGGCAAAAACATTTCTGGCATCAACACAGGGCAAGAAATCAGCGATTGGCTCGTGCGTAGTGGCGTAATTGCTGAAAATAATCGTCCAACCGCGTGGGGCATAAACCTTAGCGGCGATAGCTCAAATGGCGACAAAGGCATTCACTTTTTCAATCAAAATATCGGCGCATTAGGTGGCGGCGATGTCACAATTAACGCAGGCGGCGATATTTCAAATTTATCCGCCATGTTGCCAACGACAGGCAAACCGTTTGGCAAACTCAGCAACGAATCTACAAATCAATGGACGCAAACAGGCACAATCATCAATGGCGGCGGCGATTTAACAATTAACGCTGGCAATAACATTGTTGGCGGCGAGTATTTTGTTGCATTGGGAACGGCAAAACTAAATGCAGGCGGTAGTGTTTTGGGTTCTGACAATGCAAATTTAGGGGCGTTGGTCGAATTAGGCGACGCTAATTTCAACATTCAAGCACGACAAAATGTCGTGGTCGGTTCAGTTTTCAATCCAACAGTCTTACAACAAAACGTGTTGCTGCCGAATCGCATTGGAGAATCACGCTTTTTCACTTATAGCGAAAATAGCGGCGTTTCACTTTTATCAACGGCTGGAAATATCACTTTGCAAAACGATGTTGCCGCAATTAAAGCCTCGAAAGGTCAGGATAATGATTCAGAAACAGGTTTTGAATACGCCATTTATCCTGCATCGTTAAAAGTTGCTGCGTTGTCAGGTGACGTAAATTTAGACCATACAATGACTTTATTACCTGCCGCGAATGGAAAACTGGAATTACTTGCTGGCAACAACATCGGCGTAGACGAAACCGCTGGGCAAGTTATTTCAATCAACATGTCAGATGCTGACCCCGCATTATTGCCGTCGGTGCAAAATCCAACTCAACAAATGGAAGGCAGTTTAAGTGACGGTTTAATTCGCACGCGCGAATATCTCGATGCCTCAACGCCAAATCCAAATCTGATTCACGCTGAAAAATCGGTGTATTTGAATAACGAAAGTACGCCGAAAATTGTCGCTAAATCAGGCAATATCGCGTTTTCATCCAATTCTGATGTGACGTTTTTCTTACCAAAAGCCGCTGAATTTAGCGCGGGACAAGATATTCAAAACTTGAGTTTTGCGGGACAAAACTTAAAAGACAGCGACATCACCAAAGTCAGCGCAGGACGCGACATTACATTCGATGCGATTGTCGATGAAAACGGCAATGTGCAAGCCAATGATAAACAATTTGAACTTGCAGGCGCAGGTGAATTGCAAGTACAAGCGGGGCGAAATATCAATTTAGGAGGGTCGGCGGGAATTAACACCATCGGGAACACAAAAAACACGGTTTTATCGCCCAAAGGCGCAAGCATTTCGCTGATTGCAGGTTCAACGAACTCCGTTGAAAAATCAGAATTAACGTCACTTTTTGAAACAATAAAAGATTCTGCGGCAAGTGCGGCGGTAGCTTCAGATAAAGACCGCAAAGCCCTTTATCAAAAAGGCTACGACGCAATTGAGTTGTTATTCCCTAAAAAAGCGCAGGCAGCAAGCGGTAATGTGTCGCTCGTTTTCAGTCAAATTAAAACCTTAGCAGGCGGCGACATTAACTTAGCTGTGCCAAATGGTGAGGTGAATGTCGGTTTGGCAGGTTCGCTCGGAGGCATTAAAAAAGGTGCGGATAAACTTGGTATCGTGGCGCAACAAGCGGGCGATTTAAATGCCTTCACGTCGGGTAATTTTAACGTCAATCAATCCCGTGTTTTCACAATGGGTGGCGGCGATATTGCAATTTGGTCATCACAAGGAAATATCGATGCGGGTAAAGGCGCGAAATCCGCTATTTCAGCTCCCGCGCCAATTACATCGATTGATTCGCAAGGCAACATTGTCACGATTTTCCCGCCTGTCGTTTCGGGTAGCGGCATTCAAACCATCACGCCACAAATTGAAAACGCCAAACAAGGTAATGTCTATCTTGCTGCACCGTCAGGCATCGTCGATGCAGGCGAAGCTGGGATTAGCGGCGGCAAAATTGTGATTGCGGCAAATGCGGTTGTTGGTGCGTCGAACATTTCAGCATCAGGCGGAAGCGTGGGCGTGCCAACGTCTGTGCCTACGCCTTCTGTTTCAGGGGCAGCAAGCAGCGCAACGGCAAGCGCAGCAAAATCTGCGACGCAAACAAATGAAGATTCGCAAAATAAAAATTCGACCGATGATAAAAACGATTCGACCAAGAAAAAAGCAGCCGTGGTGAGTTTTTTAAGTGCGGATGTAATTGGTTACGGCAACTGTACTGCGACAGAAATTCGTGACGGCAAAGAGGGGTGTGGGAATTAAAGCACCTCCCCCGCGCTTCGCGCCGCCCCCTCCAAAGGGGGCAAACCATTAAAAATCAAAAGCAACGGCTTTTTACTCTTTCGCCCCTTTGGAGGGGGCAGCCCGTGAGGGCTGGGGGAGGTGCTTTAAGCCTGCAAAACATTTATTTACAAATTAAAAATGAAAACAAT
>CAIVBX010000032.1 GCA_903904275.1 uncultured Pseudomonadota bacterium | reverse complement strand
GTTTAGAAGGTGCGTTTTAACAGACAATTTTCAAAATCTAATTTTTAGATATTTATATCGAATATCATCGTTTTATCTTCGCCGTTTAATAAAATTTGTCCTTTATCGGTTTGTTCAAGTCCCGCAATAATGCGTAAAAGTGTCGTTTTCCCACAACCAGAAGGTCCTAAAAGCGCGACTAATTCGCCTTCAGGAATTTCTAAATCAATGTCATGTAAAGCAGAGAAATCACCAAAATTTTTGCTGATATTTGAAAGTACGATACTCATAGTTTTTACTCATAAAACAAATTGTTATTTTCAATGTTAAAGAACATTTGCTTAAAGATAAAACGATGATATTCGATATAAATATCTAAAAATTAGATTTTGAAAATTGTCTGTTAAAACGCACCTTCTAAACCATTTGCCTTTGCATCGCGTTGAGAAAGTGGCTGCAATTCAAAGCGATTTTCAATCAACTTTAAAATCGAAGTCGTATCATAAAGTGTGTGGTCAACATAGTTTTTCTTTGCAAAAGGCGAAATAATAATCGCTGGAATGCGTGTTCCTGCACCCCATCTGTCAATTTGAGGCGGCGCAACATGATCCCAAAAACCGCCGTATTCATCGTAGGTAATAATAATGGCAGTGCTTTTCCAAATGGGACTGTGACGAATCGCTTCAACAATGTCTTTCACTTCGTTATCCGCATCAAGAATAGTCGCGTAACCAGGATGTTGATTTTTGCTGCCGACAGGTTTGAAAAAAGCAACTTGTGGAAATTCACTTTTTAAATCACTAAAAAGTTGTTCTTTGTCTTTCAAATGTTCTAAACGTGCTGTCGTATCGGGTGCGTAATTCGCGTAATAAACAAACGGTTGATGATGGTATTGAAAATTATCGTCGCTTTTTTTACCTTCCAACGCATTATTCCAACCGCCTGAATACCAAGCCCAACGAATACCTTTTTCTGACAATCTATCGCCAATTGTGGGTTGAAATTGTGCGGGCAAACGGTTTTTATCATTTTCAGCATCAAACGGTTGATAATTTGGCTGAATAGTTCCAACAGCATAATCATCAAACGTTACAGACGGATCTTTGATAATTTTTCCTGTTGAGTCGTTAATTTTCCATTTTTTCAATTCATCTGGTGCATTTTCAAATTTAGGCGTGCAGGCACAAATTAACCATTGATGATTTAAAAACGAACCGCCATAAGCCGCTTGAAAAAAATTGTCTGCTAACGTGAATTCTTTGGCATATTGCCACAATGCCGTTTTTGATAAATCGTAATGCCCCATGGTTAAACCACCCGCCGATGACAATTGAGCAAAACGATTATTCGCACCGCCGTTAATTTGCATTTGATGAATAAAAAATCGGTGCGTTAAATCGGGGTGTTTTTGATTTAAATCAACATAACGCGCTATGTCAAATGGTTGATTTGGCAAATTGGTGGGAAATCGGGGGTCGATTTTTTCAGATTGCATCACGAGCGGTAATGTTTCATAAACATGTCCATATTCATCTACCTGACTTTGAAAATTGTTCGTTTTAAGACCATTTGTATTAGGAAATAACCCAAACATTGAATCAAAACTGCGATTTTCAAGATAAATAACAACGATGTGGTCGAGTTTTTTTAAATCAGCGGCGTAAACGTTAAATGGAATAAAAAAAGCTAAGATATTTAAAAGACGTTTCATATTTAATCCAATGATGTGAGCGTGAGAATTTCTGTGGAACAAGCGCACAACGCTCGTTTATTCTTGTACCAAAATCCAAGGTTTGACAACGACCGCCCATAATTCGGCGTTTGCTTCAAACCAGCGCAAAGCTTGTTCATCAGAAACCAAGGCAATTTGTTGATTTTCTAGCCAGTTTTTAACGCTATTTTTGTCATCGATTGAGAATTGATAACTGACTTCAACCAAATCTAATTCATTGCAAACCCAAACCACTTCACCTTTTGCAAAAAAACGTTGCAAATCTGTCCACGTAATTTTGGCAGTTTCTAAATTAACTTTTTCTTTTTCTAATTCGTTCATTTTTTAAATTCTGAAAATAAAAAAAGCGCGTTGAGAAATTCAACGCGCTGTTGTTTTTTGGACAAATTACGCCGCGTTAATCAAATCATGAACCGTAATACTACCACGTCCATCTTCGGTAATTTCATCGTCGCTGATTTTGAAATTATCGAGTTTCATCGTGAGATATTTGTCGAAATACTTGCGTAAATCGGTTTCGATAGATTTGTCATAATCAGGTTTTACAACGTGGGTTGTTCCCCATTTCGAGTGAACCACTTTGCCATCGACAACCACGAGTTCTCCATCTTTGAAAACATAATCGGGTTTTTCAAACATTTTTTGACGGTCAACATCATCGGTATAAACCGTAATATCAGCCCAATTTCCTGCGCTCAAACCACCACGATTTTGCAAACCAATCAATTTTGCCGCCCCTGCGCGAGTCATAATTGCAATTTCTTGCAACGTGTATTCGCGTTCAATTGAGGCGAGCGTGGTCATTTTTTGCGCTTCGGGATGAATCGTTGAAAGCACTTCATTTCTAAACGTTCTATCCATCAATAAGCGAATCAAATGCGGATAACTGGTAAATGGAGCACCATTTGGATGGTCAGTGGTTAAGAAAATTCGCCATGGGTCATCAACAAGCAAAAATGTTTCCAGCCCAATCGCCCACTGCAACGCATTCACAAAGTTTTGGTCTTTGTATTTGAACGGCACAACGCCACAACCCGCGTCGCATTCAATATCCATCGTCACCCATTTTGCAGGGCTGGCGTGTTTGTGATTGGCGTGTTGACGCATGTTATCGCCCGATGCCGTCACCGTTTGTCCGAACAAAATTTGTCCGACATCGATAGTGATATTTTTATTTTTATTCACAGCTTCGGCAATTTGCGCCGCACCTGACGAAAATTTGAAATCACCTTCTGTGCCGTAACTGTGGAACTGAATATGCGTTAAGTGCATCGGCAAACCGCCAATCCCTTGAATGGTATCGAGCGTCGTTTGCATATTGCCAGGCACGCCCAAATTACAACCGTGAACATGCAACGGATGCGATACGCCGATTTGTTTTACTGCTGTCGCTAAGACTTGCAAAATGTCGCGCGGCGTAACACCGTAATGGCTATTTTGTTCGTCTAAATCGAGTTTGCGTTGATTGAATTTAAACGCATTGATACCACCAGGATTCACGACTTTTACGCCAATGGCTTTCGCTGCATTCATTGTCCACGCAACGTAATCGTTAATGGCTTTTTGGTCTTTTTTCGCGGTGAGCATTCGGAGCAAATAATCATCACTGCCCATCAACACATAACCGCCTTTATCCAAGATGGGAATATCGCCCATTTCCATGTGCGCTTGACGAGCGTTAATCGGCAATACAGCAGGTTCAAATCCTGCGGTGTAACCCATTTCGGCGTAACGATAACCTGTGATAAAGGTACTTGGCGCAGCGTGTCCACAACCTGAACGACAAATGTGTGTGCTGGCAACAGGGTCGTTGCGATGGTCTTCGGGTAAAAGTGTTCGCGCGATATTGCCTTTGCCGCCGCCGATGTGCGTGTGCATATCGATTGCGCCCGACATCACGACTTTGCCTTTTAAATCGTATTCTTTATCAACTTGAAAATCGCCGATTGGTTTGTCGATGATTTTGCCGTTTTGAATGTAAATATCTTGTTGTTTGCCATCGATGCCACTGGCTGGGTCGTACACTTTGCCGCCCGTTAATCTGATTAACATGTTTCCTC
>CAIVBX010000031.1 GCA_903904275.1 uncultured Pseudomonadota bacterium | reverse complement strand
GCACCATTAGTTACTGGATAAGAACCAATGTAATTTGCCTCACCAGAAATAAACATATCAGCAACTTTATCGGGTAATCCGCCTGCTTGTTTGGATTGCTCTTTGAAATTCGATAATGCGGTATCAATCATAGACTTTGCCATATCAATTTCAGCACGCCATTCGGTTTCTAATGCACTGCCTTCGATGGTAGTTATTTGGTGCGACCACTGTAGGTCTTTTCTCAATTCCTCGGCGTTCTTTTTACCCCATCCAGAATTAAATTTATCAATCAATTCACCCGCCGTAGTTTCACCACTGCCGCCTTGACTTCCTTTTTTAATCACACAAGAGCCATCAATTTCAGCAATCAAGCCACGTTTAACGGCTTCTAACTGCCCTAAAATGTTTTGATTTCGTGCAATTGCTGTCGGTGTCGCTTTGGGATTGCTAATTTTGTCATTAACGGCTTTGATTTGACTGTCAATTGACCATGCACGCACGATTTTTGGAATAATGAAATCTTTGATAGGGTCGTTTTCGTTGATAAATTTCGTTTGTTTGACGATGGTATCAAGATTAACCTTTTGCTTTTCGACGTTCGTTTTAGCGCGTGCTTCGGATTCTTTTGCGTCAATTGATGCTTGAATACGCGACATGGCATCTTTATCGCCCGTTACATCAATTAACGCCTCAAGTTGTTCTTTTGATAAACCGCCTGAAATTGAAACTTTATTTTCGCCATCTTGTGCCATGACGTTATCAATCCAGTTTGCTTTTTTACTAACCATTGTGCGTTTTACGGCATCAAAAGTACCATCTGCATCGTAAGTGTAGACCGTGACTTTTTCAGTTTTATTGCCCTGTCTTACGCCGCGCCCGTTTCTTTGAGTTAAGCTGTCAGGTGTCCAACCGATTGAAAGGTGGTGAATCGCTTGCGTGCCTTTTTGAAGGTTAATACCGACCTCAGCTTTTTGGTTAGCGATAATGATGTTGTATTGATTTTCTTCACCATGAGCGTTGAAACCGTCTTGAACTGCCATAATTTCTTCAGGCGTGTTATTCGTTTTGCCTGTGATAATCGCAATTTTACTGTTTGAAATACCTGCTTTTTTAGCAAGTAAGCGTTTAATTTTGCTATGTTGAGCCAAAATATCACAGAAAATAATTTGCTTCACAATAGGCGATTTATTGCCATCATCATCTACACCGCGCGGGTGAGCTTGCTCTTTTTGCACATTTTCAAGTAATGCCGCTAATTTTGGTGGTATTGTGACGTTTAAATCCAACCCTACTTTATCGGCTAAATCATCCCAGCGTTGCTGGATAGTCGAATCCATTGTATCAATCACAATGGTCTTACCATCGTTATCAATCATTGCACGAACTTCAATTTTTAATACTTCGCTTTCGTCGCCCGTTTCTTCGTCTTTAGTTACAACTCTGCCAACAACGGCACTTTCTTGAGTGAAAGGTGTTTTTCGTGGTCGTTTTTCAATGAATTTTTTGGCGTTAAACTCAGCAATAACAGATTTTGCTTTTTCTCCGTTTTCGGGCGAGATAGTGAAAAATGTCGCTCGTCTATCAAGTTCAGGGTCAGCAATTAACAATGTCATTTTGTTAATTAAATTGAACGGATGCCCAACAAGCTCTAATGATTCACCAAAATAATCACTGACAAATTCAAATGCCTCTTTATTACCCCGATTAGGATTTTTTTCACTGATTAAGTCGATTGCATATCTAAACGCAGACTTATAAAGCTGTAATTTATCAACCGCGTCTTGATTCAACGAAACCGATGTCGCATTATCATCAGAATCAGGAAGCGCAACCTGTGAGCCAACATCCTCGGCAGTTTTAATTGTCGCTGTTTGATTCATTGCGCGGCGCAATACACCCACATTATTTAAACCAGTGAATACGTTTGTTGTACGCTCAATTCCATCCATTGTGACATCATCTTGGTTTTCAATTTGCGTCATCATTGCCATGAAATCATCTGCACCTTTAATGCCTAACATCATGCGATTTACTTTGTCATGACCTTTTGCAAGCGATAACATTGAGTAAATTTCAAGCGGTGAATTGGTAATTGGCGTAGCAGTAAGCATCAATACACCATCACCGCGTTCAGATTTACCACGAATAAACCACGCCTTAGCCTGTGCATCAATACCGCGCTTTGAAATAGCACCTAATGATAAAAATTTCGCTGATTTAGTATCATGAGTTTGAGCTGAGTTTTTAAGATAATGCCCCTCATCGATAACGATTGAATCAATACCCATTTCTTCAAGATAAGGCGCAGAACCGTTTTTACTAGATAAAACTTCAATCAATCCAACTTTTTTAGAGTTAGATTTTTCACGCTCTTTTACATCATTTGTTACTTCAAAATTTCTATCTGTTTCGCTTAAATAACGCTCATATTCGCTAATCGTTTCATCACGCAATCGAATACGCTCTAAGGTTTCATAGGTGACGAAAATCTTACTATGGCGATTTTCCAAAACAGAATTTAAATCAACATCAATAAATGACGCATTTACAACTTCCTTTCCTTTTGAGTTTTCACGCAATCCGACATATAAGCAATCATCCGTTGATTGATAAGCGTGTTTCGATTCCTTTTGCCAATTAGATAAAACAGAATTAGGGACAACAAATAACGCTTTCTTTTTAACGCCAATAGATTGAACGTATTGAACAGCGGCTAATGCACTAAAGGTTTTTCCTAAACCTACTGCAAATCCGTTAATACCGCTAAAATCCCGCCCCGTTTTTCTAACAAATGAATTTTGATAGCCATGTAATTCTAAATCGGGGTTCATATTGGGTATTGTCAACGGTGCTTCGTCATCGGGTTGTTTAAATTCAATGTTATCAACATGGTTTGATACTTGTTCTAAGCGATTCATGATTTGAGGATTAGCCTTAACCCATCCGTCAAATTGCTCATTTGCTGTATTGACGATTTTGCGTAATTCGCGCAACGCATCGCCTTTATTCACATTTAGCTTTGCTGTTCCAACTGTAATAGTGCCATTTTTCATATAATCTCCAACGCGATTAAATAATTTGTCACGGTCGGTTGAGCGATTATCGATTTTAATGTCAATATCAACACGTTTTTCACCTGTTTTTTCGTCCCAAACAACAGTCGCATTTGGGTGTACGAATTTACGCATGAAATCCGCTTTTTCTTCAACAGTAACGTGTGGGCTAAACAAATTAAAACTTAGTGATTTAACGTCAATTTTATCAAGGCGCGATTGTGCTACTAATTTTTGACGCAATAACTTATCTTTTATTTGCTGGTCTGTAGCGTCAGCAATATCTTTGTCAATCCGACTAATAAAATCACGGTAACTACCTGAATAACAATCATCGGCGCGACAAACTTGTTTTCCATCGCTTGAAATACACCAATCATCGCTTTCAATTGGATTGAAATTTTCACCGTAAATGGTTTTTGCATCATCTAAACTAGCCCAAATAGATTTGTTTTTATAAAGCAATCCATTGAAACCCATATCAACATTGGTTTGCGCCTCGATAACATCATGCAAAACATCACCGCGCCACAATGAACTAAATCCGTCTTTTTTGGTGTAATTCTGCCCAATTTTGGATAATCCTTGTTTCAAATCACCACCGACTTTACTCATGCAGGATTTAGCACTTTGGCTAACCCGTTGCATTGCCTCACTTAAATCAGGGTATTCTTCACGATAATTAATGCCTGTTTCTTGTGATAATCGCTCTTCTAAAACTTGCACGCATGACAAGCCAATAATGCCAGCATTCCAACATTTTTGACGGTCGGATTCGGATAGTTTTGCGATTTCTTTTAATGCCGTTGTAAGCCAGCCAGGCATATCTAACATTTGTGACATTGCTTTCATGTAGTCGCGGTATTCAATCGCTTTCGCATACATGACATGATTTTCAAATGCTTTGTAAGGTGTGGATAATTTTTCGCCTAATGCGTCAAATTGAGCAGTGTCAATTGTTGATTCAATTGCATTCCATGTGCCATTTCTGAATTCAAGCGTTTGACCAGCTTGCGTGATTGTGTCGCCTTCATTGTAAATAATGACATCGGTTTCAGTAGCATCTAACAAATCCCATTCAATGCGCGAATCGGGGAATTTACGCAATAATTTTGCCGTTTCTGAAATGGGTTTATTGGTTTTTATAACCTCTACTTCCTTTCCCCATTGATTTATTCCAGTAGATTGTTCGCCTAAAATAAACCGCTTTCCTTCACCCTTGAAATACTGACCGTCAAGAAATTCCTGCCACTGGACATTTGCATCAATCAAAGTTTTCGGATTCTGCTCTTTTAGTTCCTGAATTTTATCGAGCGTGGGTTTATCGAATTTTCTAAATGCAATAACATCGGTAACAGTATCTGCGGCGGCTGTTCCAAAAACGCTATTAGGCAAGCGATACGCACCTAAAAACTCTGCCATATAACTTGCGCGTTCTCTTACATCAACGCTTTTGCTATCCCTTCCAGTAACAACACTAGGCGGAACGATAAAAACCGCTAATCCTTTAGGTTTTAATTTCTCTAAACAACGCAAAATGAAATAGCCTTGCAACGTTTCTTTCTGATAACGCTTATCGAACGATTTATTAGCACCACGCTCTGAATTATCACCAAAAGGCACATTAGATATGATTGCCGAATACTCATCATCAGGTGTAGCAGACGCAACTTTTTCAAACGGTGTTGCAGGTGTAACGTTAAATCCAGTACCTTGATTCACTAATCGGTTAATTTTTCCGCTTGTTTCGTCAAGCTCTACAGCATCAACAGCCGCATTTAATGGTGCGGTAGCTCCGAAGATGCCGACACCAGCGCAAGGGTCTAAAACTTTCCCTCCGCTAAATCCTAATTCTTTGGCTAAATCCCACATTCCTTGAGCAATTGGCAAGGGCGTATAGTATTCATAGGTACTGCCGAATTGCCCATCTTTGCCAACACCAGCTTTACTTTTATTTCCGCCTAATCCCGTATATTTTACTAATGTTGATTTTTGTTCATTGGTCAAATTCGCACCATCAATTTCACCCGCTTCGATTTGATTCAATAATGCAATAGCCGCTGCATTTTCACGCTTGCGTTGTGCGGGTTTTCTATTTGGGTCGTATTCGTAGAATTGTAAGGTATCTTTTCTAGTTTCTGGATTTTGCTCTAAAGGACTTTTAGCCGCAATCGGCGTGGGTTCAATCGTTTCAAGTGGCGTTATTTCGTTTTGCTCTAAAGGACTTTCGTCATTAGACGCATTGGCATTTGCACCTAGTTTTTCAAAGCAATCAACAATTAACTTTTGAGCATTTCTTTTTTCTGAAAATTTAGGATTTGACGTTAAAACATCGAATTGAACCGATAATGTTTTCTGAACCACTCTTTTTTCTTTAAAATTTAACATTATTTAGAACCTCCTTTTGGCAAAGAATCCTTAATCCATAGCTTGAAATCGCTAATACTTATTTCAATTATGTTGCCTAAGCCCTTCCAGTTTTTTTCATAATTGGATAAATAGGCATTTTTTGCAGATTCTTTATCGGGATAACCCATAATTACCTTGTGTTCATCGAATAACCCAGTTGCAGGGTCTATTTGTTCAACAATGAAAACTTTATCAATTTTATCCGCTTCATTTTGAGTGAGATTCGGTCTGATAAAAACATCAAT
>CAIVBX010000030.1 GCA_903904275.1 uncultured Pseudomonadota bacterium | reverse complement strand
TCACCTTGACTACGCCCGTGTTGAATAACCAAACGGTGTTACTGAATTACACCGATGTCGTCGGTAATACCGTGAATGCGATTCAAGATGCGGCGGGAAATGATGCCCTCGGATTGACTAATCAAGCAGTGACAAATACCACTCCTAACACTGACCAAATATTCAACCTCACAACAAATACTGACACATTTACAGGCGCAGCAGGCAATGACACGTTTAACGCTACTTATGATGCAGGCGTATCGACAGATACATTTGGCTTTGGTGGTAATGACGTTTTAAATGGCAACGGCGGGATTGATACTTTACATATTGACCATCTCATTGATGTGGCTATCACGCCGTCCGACGCGCTTTGGACAAGTATAAGTAACATCGAAAAAGTCGTTTTCAACACAACAGGAAATGGCGCACAAACGCTTACAACAGGATCTAATTTCGATACCGCATTTTCGGGTGGTGTAAATTTGACCACAGCAACATCGGGGGCTGGTGCAATTGACATCACAATGATTTCCTTTACCCATTCCGCCACGATTACCGCAACCTCTCTTGCAGGGGCGCAAACCATTCAAACAGGTTCAGGTGTTTCAACAGTGACTGCGACATCAGGGGCAGGGGCGTTAAATATCACAGGAACAGGGCTAACAACCGTCGTTGCAAGCAACACGGGCGATGGAGCGCAAAATATCGGTGGATTCATTGGGACGGGTAGCGTTCCGAATGGTGGTGCATCACTCACATTAGTTAATGCAACAACCTCAGGTCTTGGCGCACAGACCATTATCAGTACAAGTACCAGCGCGGTAACAGTCAATGTAACATCTGGCAATGGAGCGATAACGGTTGTAACGGGTTCAGGTAACGATGCTATTTCTCTTTTTGCGAGTAGTGCAGCGGGAGCTAATACGATTACGGCTGGAGCAGGTGCAGATACTATCAATCTTTACACCGACTTTTCATCGGTTGATACCATCACCCAAGCAAATGGCGACAGTATCGCCATGACAGCGAACACAACTACCAATCTTATTGCGGCAGGACAAACAATTACGTTTGGAAATAGTCTTGATATTGTGAATGGTTTTGCTGGTGCAACGGATGTTTTAGATGTCGGAACAGCGGGTTCTGCGGTGTCAGGTATTAGCATGAATGAAGCCGCCTTTGCAGCAAACGCAACTATTTTTCTTTCGGGCGACTACGATGCAGGAACGCATATTTTTACGATTGCGGCAAATGGCATCGGAGCGTCCACGTTGCTTCTTGATACCACTGCTATCGATGACCAAAACATTACCACTGCGGATACTTGGGTTTTATTAGTTGGTACAAATTCAAACTCGTTAATTTCAAGTACATTTATCTAAATTTTCAGCGCGTTATATTCTCAAATTTAGTAGCCATACCACGAATTCACGAATGGCTACCATCTGCTTTCTACAGCAAAAATCAAATGGAAAAACACAATGTCCAATCTCGAAGATTTAAACGCCACCATCGCGCAAGTTAAAGCCGCGCAACAACTTTTTGCCACGTTTTCACAAGAACAAGTCGATGCGATTTTTAAAAAAGCCGCGCTCGCGGTCAGTAATCAACGCATTTTTTTAGCAAAATTAGCGATTGAAGAAACGCAGCGCGGCTTGCTTGAAGACAAAGTGATTAAAAATCATTTTGCCTGCGAAGAGGTTTATCACAAATACGCCACGCTCAAAACGTGCGGCATTATTGAAGCCGATGAAGCGGATGGTTTTTGGCGTGTGGCAAAACCTGTCGGCGTAATTGCTGGCATTGTGCCTGTAACTAATCCGACTTCAACAGCAATTTTTAAAGCCTTAATTGCTTTGAAAACTCGAAATGGCATTATTTTTTCACCGCACCCAAACGCGAAAAACTGCACTATTGCTGCGGCAAAAGTTGTGTTAGATGCGGCGGTTTCAGCTGGTGCGCCATCGGGAATTATCAGTTGGCTTGACGAACCTACTTTAGAATTATCGCAAGCCTTAATGA
Organism: uncultured Pseudomonadota bacterium; assembly: GCA_903904275.1. Taxonomy (GTDB): domain Bacteria; phylum Pseudomonadota; class Gammaproteobacteria; order Methylococcales; family Methylomonadaceae; genus UBA10906. Next base: position 7,799 of record CAIVBX010000030.1, on the reverse strand, counting down.
GTCATCCTGATGTGAATTTGATTTTAGCAACAGGTGGAATGGCGATGGTTCATGCGGCGTGTTCGTCGGGAAATCCATCGCTTGGCGTAGGTTCAGGCAATACACCTGCGTTAATTGATGATTCGGCAGACATTGAAATGGCGGTGTCATCGATTTTGCTGAGTAAAACCTTTGATAACGGCATGATTTGCGCGTCAGAACAAGCAGTTGTAATTGTTGATTCGCGTTATGAAGCGGTCAAAGCCGAATTTAAAAAACGGGGCGCCTATTTTCTAAATGAAGAAGAAAAACAAAAAGTGTCAGCCATTTTGCTGATAAACGGGCATTTGAATCCTGACATTGTTGGGCAATCGGTGTTACAACTCGCCGTTTTAGCAGGAATTTCTGTTCCGAATGATTCGCGCATTTTGATTGCCGAAGTTCAAGAAATCGGCGAAACCGAACCGTTTTCGTATGAAAAATTATCGTTAATTTTGGCGATGTATCATGCGGCGGATTTTGATGATGCACTGCAAAAAACCAAAGCCTTAATTGCATTTGGCGGACGAGGACACACTGCCGTTATTTATGCAGATCCATCGGAAACTGAAAAATTCATTGAATTTCGAGAAGCCTTAGATGTTTGCCGTATTTTGATTAACACGCCATCTTCGCAAGGTGCGAGCGGGGATTTGTATAATTTTCGTTTAGAACCTTCGTTGACTTTGGGTTGTGGAACATGGGGTGGTGGCGTGGTAAGTGGAAACGTAGGACCTATGAATTTATTGAATATCCAAGTGATTGCCGACCGTCGTGACAATATGTTGTGGTATCGCGTGCCACCGAAAATTTATTTTAAAGCAGGTTGTTTGCCGACTGCGTTGCAAGATTTGAAAGGCTCACAACGGGCATTTATTGTCACAGGCAAACACATTTTTAATTCAGGCATGGTGCAAGAAGTTCGTGCCGTGTTAGAACAATTGGGCATGACGTTTCGGATTTTCTACGAGGTTGAATCAAATCCTACGATGTCTACGGTGCAACGCGGTTTAGCGCAAATTCAAAGTTTTCAACCTGATGTAATTATTGCCTTTGGTGGCGGTTCACCAATAGATGCGGCAAAAGTGATGTGGCTGATGTACGAACATCCCGAAGTGGAATTTGCAGGCATGGCGGCGAGATTTATGGATATGCGAAAACGGGTTTATGAATTACCGCCGTTGGGAAATAAAGCCATTTTAGTTGCGATTCCAACAACCTCAGGCACAGGCTCAGAAGTTACGCCTTTTGCTGTCGTAACAGACAATAAAACGGGCATCAAATATCCGCTTGCGGATTATTCTTTAACGCCAAGTATTGCCATTATCGATTCGCAATTGGTGATGACATTACCGAAAAATCAAACCGCATTTGGTGGCATCGACGCGCTCACACATGGCTTAGAATCGTTGGTTTCACCGTTTGCGAGTAATTTCACTTTGCCGAATTCGCTTGAGGCGTTGCGGTTGCTATTTAAATACTTGCCAAGCGCGTATAGTCAAGGCGAAACTGATCCAAAAGCGCGTGAGCGTGTGCATTACGCGGCGACGATTGCTGGGATGGCGTTTGCGAATGCGTTTTTAGGGATTTGTCATTCACTTGCACATCAATTAGGTTCAACGTTTCACCTTCCGCATGGACTCGCAAACGCATTGCTTATCACCCATGTGATTCGTTACAACGCCACAGATAAACCGTTTCGCCAAGCCTCGCTTTCTCAATATCACTTTCCAAATGCAAAAGAACGTTACATGACAGCGGTGAAGTATTTAAATTTGAACTGTGACGATGAAAATACAGACAAAATTGAACTACTAATTAAAAAAATTGAACAATTAAAACAAGACGTTGATATTCCGTATTGCATTAAAGACGCTTTGCCTGATGTCAGTGAAAAAACGTTTTTAGCCGCCGTTGATTTGATGGCTGAACACGCCTTAGATGACCAATGCACAGGAACAAATCCGCGTGCGCCGTTGCTTGAGGATTTAAAAAAATTGTATTTGGCTGCGTATTACGGCACAGCGATTTATTGAACACAAACAAAATGCAGTGAAAATCTGCATCATTTTCCACCGAAAAAAGGAGCGTTCTCATGCTGTTACATAAAAAAATACGGTTTTTAAGACTTAATAAAGGTTGGTCGCAAGAAACCATGGCAGACAAATTAAATATGTCGCCAAATGGTTATGGCAGCATCGAACGTGGTGAAACAAATGTCCAAATTTCTCGAATTTTGCAAATTGCAAAGTTATTTGAAGTTAATGCGTCTGATTTATTTCAAGATATAGAAGGAAAAAACGTTTTTAACTCAATGGGAAATAACAACACTGAAATTCAAAATAACAATAACTCACGCTGTTATTTTGGCGCATCAGAAGGAAATTACGGACAAACTGAATGTCAAAATGAACGGCAACAACTTGAATCTAACATTGAAAAACAAATTACCACAATTGAAAAGCAAAATAATGAAATTTTTTTGTTGAAACAAATTAACGAATTATTGATTGCTGCGGCTGCAGCTGCCGCAAAATCGGTGCCACGCATGTTCCAACGCCGTACCGATTCGGTAAAAGAAGAACCACACACGGAATATCAACTCCAACAAGAAGTAGAGCAACGACTTAAAACAAAATTAACAAACTGTTGAAAAATAAAATGAACTTCGCCACTGAAACATTAGAAGATGTTTTGCCAAAATCCTTGCCGCGACGATTAAAAGACGCGCACAAAGGCAATTTTGGTCATGTGTTAGTGATTGGTGGTGATGTGGGTTATTCGGGGGCGGCTCGATTAGCAGGAATAGCGGCGTTGCGTGTTGGCGCGGGATTAGTCAGCATTGCCACACATCCAGAAAATACTGCAATGATGAATATCGCTTGCCCAGAATTGATGTGTCATGCCGTTGAAACGGTAGAAAAATTGGAACTTTTATTAGCAAAAGCAACGGTGATTGTTATTGGCACAGGTCTTGGACAACGTGATTGGGCGAAAATGTTGTTTCATTCCGCATTAGAAACCCATAAACCGTTAATTATGGATGCGGATGCGTTAAATCTTTTGGCACAATTTCCGTGTAAAAAAGAGAATTGGATTCTCACACCGCACGTTGGCGAAGCGGCGCGATTGCTATCGGTGACAACAAAAGCAATTTCAGAAAGTCGTTTTGATTTAGCTCGCACGTTGCAGAGAAAATACGGTGGTGTGGCACTTTTAAAAGGCGCAGGAACATTGATTGCGTCTGAAAATTCGTTGGCAATTTCAAAAACAGGCAATCCAGGTATGGCTTCGGGTGGAATGGGCGATGTGTTATCGGGTGTGATTGCAGGTTTGGTTGCACAAGGATTATCGTTAAAAGAAGCTGCCGAACAAGGTGCTTATGGTCATGGTTTCGCTGCCGATGAAGCGGTTAAAAATGACGGCGAACGAGGTTTGTTAGCAAGCGACTTATTGCCGCATTTAAGACGCTGGGTAAATAGTTGAAAAGTCGTTATTTATCAAAAATAAACCTTTCAATCGGAACAGGTTTGCTAAATAAATAACCTTGATAAAGATGACACTGATTTTCTTCTAAAAATGTGCGTTGCATTTCTGTTTCAACGCCTTCTGCAATCACTTCAATCCCAAGACTTTGCGCCATTCCAATCACCGTTTGAACAATTACACCATTAAACGGTTGATGACCAATATGGCGAATAAACGATTTATCAATTTTCAATTGGTCGAGCGGCAACCGCGTTAAATAAGACAGTGACGAATAACCTGTTCCAAAATCATCAATTGAAAAACGCACACCAATTGCCCTGAGCGAATTCATTTTATCGATACTTTCTTCGATGTTTTCAATCAGCAAACTTTCTACAATTTCAATTTTTAATCTATCCGCACGAATCGAATAAAAACGGATTATTTCAACGACCTGATTCACAAAATCTTCACGACAAAAATGTTTTGCGCTGATGTTCACAGAAAGTTGTAACGATTGTGTATTTGTTTGGCTTTCCCAATTTTTAAGCTGAATACAAGCCTGTTTTAAAACCCATAAACCGATTGAAATAATTAACTCGGATTTTTCTGCTAACAAAATAAATTCAATCGGGAGTAATAAACCGCGTTGTGGATGTTGCCAACGGATGAGAGCTTCTGCGCCAACAATTTCGCCCGTATTTTTAATTTGAGATTGATAAAAAAGCCGAAATTCATTTTCTACTAAAGCGGTGTGCAATTCTTTTTCTAATTCAATTCTAGCGTTGATGTTAATTTGCATCTGCGAATTGAAAAAACAGATTTTATTTCGACCCAATTCTTTAGCTTGATACATGGCAATATCGGCTTGTTTCATTGGCTCATCAATTGATTTTTCGTAACCGTCAAATAACGTAATACCAATGCTCGGCGTGCATTGATAAACACACGAATCAAGCAGGTAATCGTCTTTAAATGCCGCCAGAATCTTCAAACCGACAATTTCAGCTTGCTCTTCTACTTCGTGATGTTGATGGCTAAGTTCTTCTAAAATAATGACAAATTCATCACCGCCAAAACGTGCCACGGTGTCACAACGTCTAACGCAAGATTCAAGGCGTTGAGCAACTTGTTTTAGCAACAAATCGCCAATGTCATGCCCTTTTGTATCATTTAAAATTTTGAAATTATCCAAATCAATAAACAATAACGCGCCTTCTGTTCCGTTGCGTTTATTGATGAGCAACGCTTGTTTGAGTCTGTCGCAAAGCAAAAGCCGATTCGCTAAACCTGTGAGCGGGTCATAAAACGCTAGACGTTGAATTTCTGTGGCGGCTTTTTTAAGCGTTGTAATGTCATAAAATATGCCGACGTAATTGAGTACAACGCCGTGACGGTCTTTTACAACCGAAATAAATAATCGTTCTAAGTAAATTAAACCGTCTTTTCTTTTGTTGCTGATGTCGCCTTCCCAATTTCCCGTGTTATCGATTTTTTCCCACATGGCGCGATAAAAACTTTTGTGTTCTCGACCCGAAGAAAGCAAGCGTGGACTTTTTCCAATAACATCTTCTATTTTGTATCCCGTTATCACCGTGAACGCTTGGTTGACTCGAATAATTAAATTATTCGCATCCGTTATTAAAATCGCATTTTTGGATTCAAAAATGGCGGCTGCGATAAGACGCTCGTTAGTTTCCAATTTATTCATTTGCATTTAAGACGTTCCTTCTAATCCTTCAAAAGTGATTTTAAGACTCGACTGTGATTTTAATCACACGTTGATTTAATGCTATCAAGCGACATGGTTATTTACCTGGTGAAACGGGCGAAACCTGAAACTTAATACAACTGCCAAATTTGTAGGTATTTGTTATTCCCCTTGTTGTGGGATAAATACAAAGTCGCACTTTATGGATTTAAATGCACGTTAGCCTACACTTCATGTGCCACATTTTAGGCAACTATTTTTGAGAGATAAAACGTGAACAATCTGACTAACAATAATAAAAATAGCATTCACAGGTTGCATTATGTGTAGCCATGAGGAACTGCAAGAAATGATTGAGAATTTTAATCGCTTGCCTGATATGTATCAGCAAAGTGTTTTAGCTGTGGTGAGGGACAGAGTAATGCTTTATGAAATGCAAATGAATTTGTACACAATCAAAATGCCTTATTTACATGAGGTTTGTGATGAAAATTCATCAATGTGAAATCGATGCCGCGCTGGCGAGTTTGCATTCACGGCATTCAGGTTTAACGGTTGCCGAAGCTGAAAAACGTTTAAAAGAATATGGCAAAAATCAAATTGACGTAGTGCGTGGTGAATCGTTAATTTTGCGATTTGTGAAAGAGTTTATTCATTTTTTTGCTTTGATTTTATGGCTTGCAGCAGGTTTGGCGTTTTTCGCTGAATTTCAACAACCAGGCGAAGGAATGAAAACGCTGGGTTATGCGATTTTAGGCGTGATTTTAGTGAATGGTGTTTTTTCGTTTTGGCAGCAATTTCGCGCTGAACGTGCCATTAGCGCGTTACAAAAATTACTACCGAGTTACGTTAAAGTTTTGCGCGAAAATCAAATTAAACAAATTTTTGCAGCTGATTTAGTGCCTGGTGATTTACTCGTTTTGCAAGAAGGAGACAACGTTCCTGCAGATTGTCGATTGCTTGAAGCGTTTTCATTGCGTGTAAATAACGCAACGGTAACAGGTGAATCGTTGCCGCAAGCGCGTGATGCTTTGCCCTCAAATGAAGAAAGTTTAGAGCATTCTCGAAACACACTTTTAGCTGGTACGTCGGTTGTTTCAGGTGAAGGCAGAGCGTTAGTGTTTGCAACAGGTATGCACACTGAATTCGGAAAAATCGCGCATTTAACCCAAACAGCCGTCAAAAGTGAATCCCCATTGCAACTCGAAATCATCCGATTAAGCCGCATTATTGCCATTATCGCGGTTTCACTTGGTGGGATATTTTTCATTATTGGGCAAAGTGTTGGCTTGTCGTTTTGGGCAAATTTCATGTTTGCGATTGGGATTATCGTTGCCAACGTGCCAGAAGGTTTATTGCCAACGGTGACGCTTTCGCTCGCCATGGCAACGCAACGCATGGCAAAACGAAATGCCTTAATTCGGCATTTGCCTTCCGTTGAAGCGTTAGGCTCTGCAACCGTGATTTGTACCGATAAAACAGGAACATTGACGCAAAATAAAATGTCAGTTCGGACGATTTATTTACAAGACCAATTTTTTACGCCGATTCAATTACAACGTGAACCTGAAATGGTTCAAAGTCAGCGACGATTTTTTGAAAATGCGCTACTTTGTCAAAGCCTCAAAGAAACCATGACGGACGGCGAATGGCAAGCGTTTGGCGACCCGATGGAATTGGCGTTGGTTCATACTGCGAAAACGTGTTTAGGTGAAACGTTAGCCTATCCCAAAATTAACGAAGTTGCTTTCGATACTGACCGCAAACGACTTTCAACAATTCATCAAACACCCAAAGGCGTGATTTTGTATTGCAAAGGCGCGTTGGAAACGGTGTTGCCGTTGTGCAGTCAAATTCAAAATAAAGGCGAAATTTTAGAAATTTCTACGCAAGAAAAACAAAAAATTCTCCACGCACAAGAAACGATGGCAGATGAAGGTTTGCGAGTTTTGGCGTTTGCGTGGCGTGAAATTGATGTGGGACATAACAGCGAATCACAAGAAAATGCGTTGATTTTTTGCGGTTTAGTGGGTTTGGAAGACCCGCCACGTCCTGAAGTTGCCGATGCCATGAAAAAATGTCACGCGGCTGGTATTAAAGTGATTATGGTGACGGGCGATAATCCACACACGGCGGTAGCCATCGGCAAGCAAATTGGGCAAGTTCAATCTGAAAATCCCGTTGTAATTACAGGCGACCATTTGCGAAATTGGTCAGAAACACAGTTGCGATTAGCGTTAGATGCGCCTGATATTATTTTTGCTCGCGTGGCGGCTGACCAAAAAATGCGAATTGTCGCCGCGTTGAAAAAGAAAAATCACATTGTTGCGGTAACAGGCGATGGCGTGAATGATGCGCCTGCGTTGAAATTAGCCGACATTGGTATTGCAATGGGTTTAAGTGGCACGGACGTGGCAAAAGAAGCGGCGGACATGATTTTGCTCGATGATAATTTTGCCAGCATTATCGCGGCAATTGAAGAAGGTCGCGCCGTTTATGAAAATATCCGTAAATTTTTAACTTATATTTTGTCGTCAAACATTCCAGAACTTGTGCCGTATTTGGCGTTTGCATTATTTAAAATTCCGTTGCCGCTCACGAT
>CAIVBX010000029.1 GCA_903904275.1 uncultured Pseudomonadota bacterium | reverse complement strand
TGAAAAAAATATCTATAAGCAAGTCATGGCTTACTACTAGTTTAGTCGTTATTGCATTTTGTTTTGGCATTACGTCAGCTCATGCAATAACGACTTTGCTTGATGAAAATTTTGATGCGGGTATGCCTGCAAGTGCATCAACTTTAGGTGGTGTATCCGTTAATCTGCGTGGTGGTAATGACACCATCAACACTTACAACATGATGAGTCCAAATCAACGTTTTAGTGTGAAATCAGGTACTACGTTTTTTACCCCTAACACGGCAGCAAATAAATTTCTCGTTTTAGGTGATGATAGCGGACAACTAGCAGGTTCGCCTGATAAAGGAACTTTTACATTTGCCATACCTTTTAGCGTAGCTCAAGGGGCAAATACAGTTACTTTTAGCTTTGATTGGGTATTTAAGGCGTTTGTATTGGGTAGTGGAACAGCTAATACTACTGACAAATTCACTGTAGGCGTTGCAGGGAGCGGGTTTGATATAAATCAATCGATGAATAATATCGTTGACCAATCAATCACCACACAAGGTAGCTTACAAGGTCCTGCTAACGTGACTGTGAATGTTAGTGATTTGGGTTCGCCAGATAGCAACGGTTTGTATTATTTAGTATTTACTCTTTTGGAAAGTGTAGGAACAACTCCTACAACAAATTCAGGCGTGGGAATTGATAATATCAAAATTATAAGTGATACAAGTTCAACGCCTGTTGTCACTCCGCCTGTTGTTACGCCACCAAGTCCTTTTGTAGGCAAACCCGCTTCAGCTGGTAATCCAACTTTTATATCAGCGCATTTTTCGGGTTCTGATAATTGTGCATCGTGCCACAACGGTATCACCGATAAAAATGGTGCGGATGTTTCAATTATTACCGATTGGTCATCATCAATGATGGCAAATTCATCACGCGATCCTTTTTGGAGAGCAAAGGTGCGTAGTGAAACCAAACGTCACCCCGAATTAGAAACACTTATTAACGATAAATGTACTCGTTGCCATGCACCAATGGCAAATACGGAAGCTAAAAAAGACGACACGCTTCAATTCCAAACCATTTTTGACGGTGGCATTCTTGAAGCAGGTAAGACAAATCACGATGCGGCAATGAATGGTGTGAGTTGTACGCTTTGTCATCAAATTCCAAATTCTCCTGAATTAGGAACTTTAGCGACAACATCAGGCAAATACACAATTAACGACACTAAAACTATTTATGGTCCTTATGGCAGCGGAACAGCAACTAATCCCGCTTTATTTACAATGCCAATGACAATGATGACAGGCTACACGCCAACTTATAGTCCTCACGTTAAAGAATCAAAATTATGTGCTTCGTGCCACAACTTGAAAACGCCGTATGTTGATGAGGTTGGTAACGTACTAAGTACAACACCAGAATCAGAATTCCCAGAACAAATGCCTTATACCGAATGGGAAAATAGTAGTTTTGTCGATAAACAAAGCTGTCAAGGTTGTCACATGAGTAGAACTGATGGCGTGAAAATTTCTACGATGGGAATGGTGACTGCTCGCGATAATTTTGCAGTGCATGATTTAATCGGTGCTAACAAATTGATGCTTGATATTTTAAGTAACAACAAACAACAGTTAGGTGTTTTATCGAATAATTTTGCTGAAACATTTAGTAAAACTGATGCAATGCTCAAAAAAGCAGCAACAGTAAGTGTGGTAGAACAAAGAGCAACATCAAATGCGTTAGATTTCACCTTGAAAGTGGCCAGTTCAACAGGACATAAAATGCCATCAGCTTATCCTTCACGTCGTGCAATTTTGCATGTCACCGTAATAAATAGCCAAAATCAAATCGTATTTGAATCAGGTAAAGTCAATGATGACGGGAGTGTTGTCGGCGTTGATGCGGATGTACAAAATGATGTTTTTGAGCCACATTACGATTTAATTACGTCGCCGAATCAAGTTCAAGTCTATGAAGCGATTATGGGAAATAACCGTGGTGATGTGACTTATACATTATTGCGCGGTAAATCGTACTTAAAAGACAATCGTATTTTGCCTACAGGCTTTAATAAAGCGACTGCGCCTACTGATGTTCGTGTCGTAGGTGATGCCTTGACAGATAACAACTTTATTGGTGGTAGCGATCAAATTGCTTACAAAATCAGTGATTTGCCTGTAGGCAACTACAAAGTTAAAGCTGAGTTGGTTTATCAGACGTTATCTAATGCGTTTGCTAAAGATTTATTTACTGATACAACAACACCTGAAGTAATTGATTTTAAAACGATGTTTGATAATTCAACACAAAAATCATCTGTAATTACCAATGTTGAATTTACAGGCAGTGTGGTCATTATTGACACAGATAATGATGGTGTTGGTGATCATTTAGATAACTGCACATTTGTCGCAAACACGAATCAACGTGACACCGATAAAGATGGTTATGGCAATGCTTGTGATGCTGACTTGAATCAAAACAAAATCGTTGATCCCACTGATTTATCCAAAATCAAATCTTTGTCAGGTAAAGTTTCGTCTACAGGAAACGAAGATTTGAACGGTGATGGAATTGTGGATGCTATTGATTACAACATGGCTAAAGTTTATTTAGGTAAAGCACCTGGTGCGAAACTCTAAAATTTAAAACACGGGAGGCAAAGAAATCATCGATGCCTCCTTTTCATTCTTTTTTAACAAAAACAATAATATGAATAATAAAACTTTGTCTTCTTTTGTTGGAATACTGTTGATATTTTTATCAACCTCTACGGTTCATGCTAATTCTGTTAGTTCACCGAATACTATTATGTTTGAGAATCAAAAAATTACCGATATAGGAGGCGGTATAAGCACATTAACGCTTGATATAGTGGGTTTAAATTTTGATGCGCCATTAGATGGTGCAGCATTTTCATTATCTTGGAATTCATTAGTTTTGGGTTACAACAGCTTTATTGCAGATTCAGTTTGGGATAATTCTTTTGTTGATGACACAAATTCCGCATTAGGTTCTATCGATTATGTGTTTTTATTTAAAGATATTGGTAACGTAGGAACAGATTTTAAATTAGGCTCATTATCATTTAATGTTTTAGATTTCAGTCAATTAGCCGGTACAACAATCAATATCGGTAAGGATGCTTACGATGTAGGTTTTAGTGCTGAAGGCGGCACATCAATGATACTTGGAAGTTACCTTAATTCCACAGTGACTGATATTCCAGAACCTAATCAATGGAGTTTGATGATTATTGGTTTAGCAATGATGGGCTGGATGACATACCGCAAAAGATTATCGTTAGCGCATAAAGATTAAACGCTAAAAAGCAGAGGCATTCTGAGTTGAAAAATCAAGAATGCCTTTCTTGTCCAAAAGTCGTTAATAGAAATGTTAATTTATCACGCAAAATCAACAGCATTTGCGGACTAATGCCGCGAATTTGCTCTGCTAAACGAATTTGCAAAATCGCTTGTTGTGTTGCCCCCATTGCAAAATAATAATCCGCCAAATAACGATGAGATTCAGCGGGTTGATTTAAATCACCGTAAATTTGTGCAAGTAATTCTGAAAAAATGGGCTGTTGTTGTGTTTTAAATGACAACGTCAACAACATTTTTTTGGCGTTAAGTGGTTCGCCAGCCTTCAATAATGTTCGTACATATTCAAGTTTAATCGCGTCATTTTCAGGAAATTGTGCAACTAATTTTTGAAAACGTGCTGAGGCTAATTTGTAATTATTCGATTCTAACGCTACTCGTGCTAATGCGGCAGCATAATGTGACTGTTCAGGATTTAATTTTGTTAAATTTTGAAAAATCGCTTCTGCTTCAACAAGATTTTGCGTTTTTAACGCTAATAACCCCAAACCATATTGAGCAACAGTGCGTTGTTCTGGCAAACCTTGATTTAATCGTGCTTGTAAAATTGCTTTAATTTCATTGCTATCGTTGGCAAGCAACACTTGTAATTTTGTTTTAATTAACTGATAAGTAAGCGAATCAGGATATTGTTTGTAAGGATAATTGTCCGCGCGTCCGCGCGAATCTGAAATCCGCGATGCAGTCACAGGATGGGTGCGTAAAAATTCAGGTACATTTTGACCAGAATAGCGCGTTGATTGTTGCAACCGTTCAAAAAAGGTTGGCATAGCGCGTGGGTCATAAGTCGAAAGCGACAACGTTTGCATTCCAACGCGGTCAGCTTCTTCTTCATGTTCACGGGTGAAATTGATTTGAAATTGAACACTTCCCGCTTGGATTGCCATAATCGCTGCCTGCCCTGCGGCTGGCGATTGTGAACCTAATAAAATTGCGCCTAATGTTGCTGCCATCATCGGAATCGAAAGCCGCGAACTTGCTTCATAAGAACGATATAAATGTCGTTGCGTAACGTGACCAATTTCATGCGCCATCACCGATGCCAATTCGCTTTCGGCTTCGGTCATTAAAATCAGCCCTGAATTCACACCGATATAACCACCAGGACCAGCAAACGCATTGATGTTATTTTCCATCACCACAAAAAAATGAAAGGGATAACTTGGCGTATCACTGTGAGAAACTAATTTCTCACCAATGGTTTGAATATAATCTTGAATTTCGCTGTCTTGATTGATTTCAATTTGCGCGTGCAAACTGCGAAAAAATGCCTCACCTAATTTTTTTTCTTCATCTGGACTGATTAACGTTCCTGCTGAATCGCCCATTTCTGGCAAATCGAGTTTATCCGTTTCAAGCGCAAAAAGCGTTGTTGCATTAAGCAAAAACGCGATAAAAAAAGCACGTTTAATGTTTGTAAATTTCATTGGGATTTTTCAACACGTTTTCAATGGTTTGCCATTCGCCATCAATCAATTGCCGATAAAAACAACTTTCACGTCCTGTGTGACAAGCAATGCCGCTTTGTTGCTCAACTCGTAATAACAAAACATCTTCGTCACAATCTATTTGAATGCTGATAATTTTTTGTTGATGTCCTGATTCTTCGCCTTTTCGCCACAATTTTTGACGTGAACGCGACCAATAAACCGCGTAACCATTTTCAACCGTGAGTTTTAACGATTCTTGATTCATCCAAGCAAACATTAAAACTTTGCCTGTTTTCGCATCTTGAGCAATCGCAGGAATTAAACCATCTTCGGTGAAGCGAATTTCATTTAACCAATTCATAACCTAACCTCAATCCCACATTCACGCATTCGTTGTTTAGCTTGCTCAATTGTATATTCACCAAAATGGAAAATACTTGCCGCCAACACTGCATCTGCTTTGCCTTCTAAAATCCCTTCGGCTAAATGGTCTAAATTTCCAACACCACCTGACGCAATCACAGGCACAGAAACCGCTTCGCTCACAGCACGAGTTAAAGGCAAATTAAAACCTGATTTTGTGCCGTCTTTGTCCATGCTAGTTAAAAGAATTTCACCTGCACCAAAAGCCACCATTTTTTTCGCCCATTCAACCGCATCTAAACCAGTAGGTTTGCGTCCGCCATGCGTGAAAATTTCCCAACGATTTGGCTCGTCTTCGCCACTGACTTTTTTTGCATCAATTGCCACGACGATACATTGCGAGCCAAATTTGTCTGCGGCTTCTTTGACAAATTCAGGATTGAAAACGGCTGCGCTGTTGATGCCAACTTTGTCTGCGCCAGCGTTGAGCATTCGGCGAATATCGTCTAACGTGCGAATTCCACCGCCAACAGTTAAGGGAATAAACACTTCGCTGGCAACTTGTTCCACAACGTGAACCATCGTGTTGCGATTATCGTGCGTCGCGGTAATGTCTAAAAACGTAATTTCATCTGCACCTTCGCGGTCATAACGGCGAGCAATTTCAACAGGGTTGCCTGCGTCACGAATATCGACAAATTGCACACCTTTTACAACGCGCCCATTATCTACGTCTAAACAAGGAATAATTCTTTTGGCTAGGCTCATTTTGATTTCCTAAAACGTATCTGCGATTTTCTGACCTTCGGCAAAATCGAGCGTGCCTTCATAAATCGCACGACCTGTAATCGCACCCATAATGCCATCATTTGCGACTGTGCCTAATGCGTGAATATCATCTAAATTTGTAATCCCACCCGATGCAATCACGGGAATCGAAATCGCTCGCGCTAAACGCACAGTCGCTTCAACATTCACGCCTTGCATCATGCCGTCGCGCGAAATATCGGTGTAAATAATCGCCACAACACCATCATTTTGAAATTGCGTGGCTAAATCAATCACATCAAATTCTGAAACAGTTGCCCAACCATCGGTAGCCACTTTGCCATCTTTCGCATCTAAACCAACAATGACATGACCAGTAAATTTTGCCGCCATTTCACGGACAAATTGCGGTTCTTGAACGGCTTTTGTGCCGATAATCACATATTGCACGCCTGCATTTAAATAGGCTTCAATCGTCGCTTCGTCACGAATGCCTCCACCAATTTGTACAGGCAAATTTGGATAGGCTTTTGCAATCGCTGTAACCACTTCGGCATTGCGTGGTTTTCCAGCAAATGCGCCATCTAAATCCACCAAATGAATCCGTTTTGCGCCCGCGTCAACCCAACGCCCCGCCACTTCAACAGGATTATCTGAAAATACCGTGTCATCTTCCATGCGTCCTTGACGCAAACGAACACATTTTCCTTCTTTTAAATCAATCGCGGGAATCAATAACATAATTAGTTGTAAATTTGAATTTTAAGAAAAAAGCCGAGCTTAAGAAATTCAAACTCGACTTTATGAATTTATTGAAAATTATTTTGCGGCTTTACGTTTTGCAGCAATTCGCAAACGTAACGCATTTAATTTAATGAATCCTGCCGCGTCTTTTTGGTCATACGCGCCATTATCTTCTTCAAATGTCGCAATACTTTCGTCGAATAAACTGTCCGTTGTTGATTCACGACCAACGACAATCACGTTGCCTTTATAAAGTTTTATACGAACTTTGCCATTCACATTGATTTGCGACTGGTCAATCATCGTTTGCAACATTTCACGTTCTGGACTCCACCAATAGCCGTTATAAATCAATGACGCATAACGCGGCATCAATTCATCTTTTAAATGTGCCACTTCGCGGTCAAGCGTCAACGATTCAATCGCGCGATGTGCTTTGAGCATAATTGTTCCCGCTGGCGTTTCGTAACAACCGCGTGATTTCATGCCGACATAACGATTTTCAACAATATCCAAACGACCGATACCATTTTCACCGCCGATTTTGTTTAAACGCTCCATTATCGTTGCAGGTGAAACAGGTTCGTCGTTAATCGCAACCACGTCGCCTTTTGCATAAGTTAATTCAATGTATGTTGCTTGGTCTGGTGCATTTTCAGGTGAAACGCTCCAACGCCACATCGTTTCTTCAGGTTCAGTCCAAGGATTTTCTAACACACGACCTTCATACGAAATATGCAACAAATTCGCATCCATTGAATAAGGCGAACTGCCACCTTGTTTTTGTTCAACAGGAATGCCGTGTTTTTCAGCATAATTGAGCAATGATTGACGAGAATTCAAATCCCATTCGCGCCACGGTGCAATCACATGAATGTCAGGACGCAACGCATACGCACCTAATTCAAAACGTACTTGGTCGTTTCCTTTGCCAGTCGCGCCGTGTGAAATCGCATCTGCGCCTGTTTCATTCGCAATTTCAATCAAACGTTTTGCAATCAACGGACGCGCAATCGATGTACCTAAAAGATATTCACCTTCATAAATCGTATTTGCGCGAAACATCGGAAACACGAAATCACGCGCAAATTCTTCGCGTAAATCATCAATATAAATTTCTTTAATGCCGAGTGATTTTGCTTTTGCGCGAGCAGGTTCAACTTCTTCGCCTTGTCCCAAATCCGCTGTAAAAGTTACCACTTCACATTGATAAACATCTTGTAACCATTTCAAAATAACGGACGTATCCAAACCACCTGAATACGCTAAAACTACTTTTTTAATGTCTGCCATACTTTTTCTTTCCAACTTATTAAGTGTTAAAACAGCGGATATTCTAACGTAGTTTTTGTTAAAAATTATTTTCGACTTAAACGTGTGAAAGATTCGTAAAAAATAGTAACGTAGGCATCATGTTTCGATTTAAAAAATAGGTTTGATGATGGTAATTTTGTGGACGGATGCGCTCATTTTGGTTTTGTTGATTTTGATAACGGGTATTTTTTACGTCATGCGTAAAAAAGAGCATTTAAAACGCCCACTCACAACTATTAAACAAAATTCTGTGGGAATGTCATCGCTGATTATTCTGTTGTTTTTTGTGTCAATTGGCATTTTAGATTCAATTCATTTCAAACCCGCATCAAAAGATAATGAAATTATCAGCGTGTTAGATTATTTCGCCGCGCCATTGCGTGAACATGGTGAAAAAACGTATTCCGAACCCTTTGCGACAACGCTTTACAACAAAGAAATGATTGCTCAAGCCAATAATTCAATGCGTTGGGATTATCCACGTTTAACGTTTGGTGGAAAGCATTTAGAAAATGAAACGCAAAAAATCGACGATATTTTTCAGAAAACCGCGATTGGATTTTTTATTGGTGTGGGAATTTTTGCATTTCTGGTTTTCACATTAAAAATTAAATCGAAACGCACCTTTTTTATGTTGATTACGTTGAGTTCGACGCTGATTTATTTATCGAATTTTTATCACGTTTTCGGCACTGACAAAGTTGGCGAAGATGTGTTTTATCAAACGATTAAAAGTATTCGCACAGGCTTAGTTTTAGGGACATTGACGACGTTGATTTTATTGCCGTTGTCGCTGGTTTTAGGGATTTTGGCGGGATTTTTTCGAGGTTGGCTTGATGACGTAATTCAATTTTTGTACACCACGTTAAATTCGATTCCCAGCGTTTTATTGATTGGCGCGTCGGTGTTGATGGTGCAAGTTTATATGTCGAATCACGAAAGCGATTTCACCAGTTTGATTGTTCGTGCGGATATGCGATTGCTGTTTTTATGTTTGATTTTAGGCATGACAAGTTGGACGGGTTTGTGTCGATTATTACGCGCTGAAACGTTGAAATTACGCGAAATGGAATATGTTCAAGCAGCCTATTCATTAGGCGTAAAACAACACACGATTTTGATTCGTCACATTTTGCCAAACGTGATGCACATTGTGTTGATTTCGATTGTGTTGGATTTCAGTTCGCTTGTTTTAGCCGAAGCCGCGTTGTCGTATATCAATATCGGTGTTGACCCAAGCACTTACAGTTGGGGAAATATGATTAATGGCGCACGTCTTGAAATGGCGCGTGAACCGATTGTTTGGTGGTCATTAACGGCGGCATTTTTGTTTATGTTTGCATTGGTGTTGGCGGCGAATTTATTTGCTGAAACAGTGCAAACGGCATTTGACCCGCGAAGAAGTGAATAAATAACAAGATATTTCTGAAAACGTAAAAAACAGCCCTTTTTGTTTGTAAAATTCAATAAAAAAAGTTTAACTAAACGACTAATCAACAAATTGCACTCAAAAAAATAATGGAAAATACACACGCGAATCGCTTAATTGTTCTTGATACTGAAACAACAGGTTTAAGCACTAAAGATGGCAACCGCATTTTAGAAATTGGTTGCGTTGAACTGATTGACCGTCGTTTGACAGGCAACAATTTTCATATTTACATCAATCCACAACGTGACAGCGAAGAAGGCGCATTGCGTGTTCATGGCATTACAACGGAATTTTTAGCAGACAAACCACTTTTTTCACAAATTGCTCAAACATTCATCGATTACATTCGCGGCGCAGAGTTAATTATTCACAACGCGCCATTTGACGTAGGATTTTTAAATTATGAATTAGTGGATTTGTTGAATTTTCCACCGATTGAAAGTATTTGCACCGTTTTCGATACCCTTGCCGATGCAAAAAAACGGCATCCTTCACAACGCAATAATTTAGATGCACTTTGCAAACGTTATAATGTCGATAATGCTCACCGTGAATTACATGGCGCATTGCTAGATGCTCAAATTTTAGCGGACGTGTTTTTAGCGATGACAGGTGGACAGTTTTCGCTAATGAATGAAAATATCATTGCCGAAACCAATGCCACAAATTCAAATGAAATTGTTATCCGAACCCTAGGAAATCGTGCGCCGTTGCCAATTTTGCGTTGCACAGAAGAAGAATTACAAACTCACGAAGCACGCTTAGCAACCATCAAGGAATGTTTATGGCTATCAAATTAAACTGTAATCATTATGTTATTTAGCGCACCATCAAACACACTTGAAGTTTCTGCCGCAATTCGTGACGCTGTCGCGCCCGTTTTTTTATTAACGGGTATTGGTTCATTTTTAGGCGTAGTCGTCAATCGTTTAGGCAGAACCATCGACAGAGCGCGATATTTAAATGGTTTAAACCTCGAACAACGAAACAAGTTTTTAAATGAATTCGACATTATCCGAAAAAGAGTGACATGGATGCGTTGGGCAATTGGTTTATTTATCGTTGCAGGTTTATGTATTTCATTATCCATTGCGTTGATATTTATTGGCGTTGTCATCAAACTCAGCGTGTCCGATTTCATTTTAGGCACGTTTATTATGGCGATGTTCGCGCTCATTTTCGGCATTTTTTGTTTTCTAGGTGAAATCATTTTTGCCACGCAAGAAATGATTACATGGCATCGTCAAGACTAATTTTTAATTTAACAGAGAAAAATATGACTCAAATTTACAATTTTAGTGCAGGACCTTCGGCTTTGCCGAAAGCTGTTTTAGAACAAGCAAAAGACGAATTATTGGATTGGCGTGGAAGTGGAATGTCTGTGATGGAAATGAGCCATCGTGGCAAACAATTTTCCAGTATCGCCGCTGAATTAGACGCTGATTTGCGAAAATTGATGAATGTTCCGCAAAATTATCAAGTGTTATTTTTACAAGGTGGCGCGTCGGCGCAATTTTCATTTATTCCGCAAAATTTGTTAGGCGATAAAACTAAAGCCTGTTATATCAAAACGGGTGCATGGTCTGAAAAAGCGATAAAAGATGCAAAATCCTATTGTGACGCAATCGTTAGTGCGAGTTCAGAATCGTCAAATTTCACAACTATTCCTGATATTTCAAACTGGGAAATGGATTCAGAAGCGGCTTATTTGCATTACACCTCAAACGAAACCATTCACGGCGTTGAATTTAATGCAACGCCTGATTCAACAAGTTTGCCGTTGGTTTGTGATATGTCATCAAACATTTTGTCACGTCCTGTTAATGTCAATGAATTTGGTTTGATTTACGCGGGTAGTCAAAAAAATATGGGAGCGGCGGGGGTGACGCTTGTGATTGTGCGTGAGGATTTACTCGGAAAATGTTCAAAACTTGTGCCGCCTGTTTTCAATTATGCTGAACAAGCTAAAAATCAATCGATGTTAAATACGCCAACCACTTACAGTTGGTATTTGATGGGCTTGGTTTTGAAATGGGTTAAATCAGAAGGTGGCGTTGTTGAAATGGAAAAACGCAATATCGAAAAAGCGGCAAAACTTTATCAAGCAATTGATAATTCGACGTTGTATCGAAATCCTGTAGATTTGAAATTTCGTTCACGAATGAATGTGCCGTTTATTTTGGCAGATGAAACATTAGATAAAGCATTTTTAACTGCCGCAGAATCCGCGGGTTTAAATGAATTAAAAGGACATCGTTCGGTTGGTGGAATGCGAGCAAGTATTTATAACGCAATGCCTGAAAGTGGCATTGATGCGTTGATTTCATTCATGCAAGAATTTGAACGCACGCACTAAATTCAAAAAAGTGTCAAACATCAATACTTGGCGTTTGACACTTTCACCAAAATTAAATAACGGTTTCGATAAATTCTACCGTTTCACTTTCCGTTTTTTTGTAATCAGGATTACGCGGACGGCGACGATTTGGTCCACGTCGTAAATTATTGCGACTTTTTCTAGCTGGAGACACCGCATCATCGATAACAGCTTGAACCTGACTTTCATTTGAATCGCCTGATTCAATTACCCCATTTTCAATTTTTTCCGAAACAACAGGCGTTTCGTCAACGGCTTCTGAAACAGGTTTTGCGTTGCGATGTCTTTGGTTGCGTTGATTTTTGTTACGACGATTATTTTTACTTCTTAAATTCTGTGTTGGTTCTACGTTAACGCTTGCTGTTGCATCATCTAAATCACCTTCTGGCAATACAAAATCATCTTCGATTTCGATATTTGCTGCGGACTTTGACAATTTACTCCAAAAACGTTTTATTAAAATTGCCGCTTCATTTTTATTCAACATGGGCGCAGGCGAATCGTGCATGAATTCTGTCACCGCTGCGGGTTTTGCTGTTTGAATTTGTTGTTTCGCGTGTTGCACAAATTCAGGTACATGAATCATTTCGGTTTTAATCTGAGAATAACTTGCTTTTTCGGGATGATAATCACGCTCACGAATGACTTCTATTTCGTAAGACGGCGTTTCTAAATGCTTGCTCGGTAAAATCACAATTCCCACTTTTAAACGATTTTCCAAACGTTCAATCACGCTACGTTTTTCATTCAGTAAAAACGCTGCACATTCAATAGGCAAATGGGCAATAATTTTTTCAACTCCTTTTTTCATCGCATCTTCTTCAATTATACGAAGTACAGACAAAGCTACCGATTCAACATTACGAATAGTGCCTTGACCTTTACAACGTGGACACGCTAATTGCGTCGAATCACCTAATGACGGACGCATTCGTTGACGCGACATTTCAAGCAATCCAAAACGTGAAATTCGCCCAGTTTGAATGCGAGCGCGGTCAATTTTTATGGCTTCACGCAAATGCGTTTCGACTTGGCGTTGATGTTTGACCGACCCCATATCGATAAAATCAATCACAAATAACCCGCCTAAATCGCGCAAACGTAATTGACGTGCAATTTCGTCAGCAGCTTCTAAGTTGGTATTAAACGCGGTTTCTTCAATGTCACTGCCTTTTGTAGCACGCGCGGAATTGATGTCAATTGAGGTAAGAGCTTCTGTGTGGTCAATCACAATTGAACCGCCTGAAGGCAAGGAGACTTCGCGGTTATATGCCACTTCAATTTGCGATTCAATATGATATTTATTAAATAGCGGTACTGAATCTTTATAAAGCCGAATTTTGCTTAAAAAATCAGGAATCACTTGTTTGAGAAAACTTTTAACCAA
The DNA here is from genome assembly GCA_903904275.1 of uncultured Pseudomonadota bacterium. Lineage (GTDB taxonomy): Bacteria > Pseudomonadota > Gammaproteobacteria > Methylococcales > Methylomonadaceae > UBA10906. Next base: position 5,780 of record CAIVBX010000029.1, on the reverse strand, counting down.
ATTAAATGCTTCTAAATCATCGATTAAAATTTCGTCGATGTTATTTCGTAAATGGTCACGCAACGCGCGAATAATCACGTTACTTTCTTGAAAAACAAGAAAGGGCGCGGCTTGTTGTTGTGTTGAACGGTCAATTGCATCCCAAAGTTGCAACAAATAATTTAAATCCCATTGCAATTCTTCGACATTTTTACCACAACCTGCGGTACGAACAATTAAACCCATATTTTCAGGAATTTCTAAAGCGTGCATAGCTTCGCGTAATTCGTTTCGCATATCGCCTTCAATTCGACGTGAAACCCCGCCTGCTTTTGGATTATTTGGCATTAAAACCAAATATGTTCCCGCTAAACTAACGTAAGTTGTCAACGCTGCACCTTTGTTGCCACGTTCTTCTTTCTCAATTTGAACAATGACTTCTTGACCAATACGAATTAAATCTTTGACAGCGGGACGGCGTGTTTTTTCACCATCGTCCGTTACCTGAACAGGAACAGGACGACGATAATGTGGCGCAATTTCTTTGAAAGGCAAAAAACCGTGTTTTTCTGCGCCGTAATTTACAAAAGCGGCTTCTAAACTGGGTTCAATGTGGGTGATGATTCCTTTGTAAATGTTAGATTTTTTCTGTTCTTTTGATGGAATTTCAATATCGAAATCATAAAGTTTATTTCCATCAACCAACGCAACCCGCAATTCTTCTGCTTGCGAGGCGTTAATAAGCATTCTTTTCATGTATTTTATCCTGTTATAACCTGCGCCGATTTGCGTATGACTAAACAAAAAGCACGTTTTTATGAGTTAGCGGCTTTGCGAATTGCTCGTGAAAAACGAAAGGCGAGTATGTCATTTTAGCGGGTTAGCCAAGCGAAAGGTCAGGCAGGTATTTTTAAATCGTTCGTCTTGGGTCGAACGTAAAACCCGAAATTCTGTTTGAGCTTTAAAGCGTCTCAAAGTCGCTGTTTTAATCGTCGCCAAAAAGGTTGTCGTTGTTTTTTGCTTTGGCGATGTTACGTTTCATTAAAACCGCGCCACTATAACAATCTTACGGTTTTACTTCAATTTGAAGTTAGAATACATACATCATTTATATCGTTTAACTTCTTTTGGAACTTTACATGAAAAAAGTCGCGCATTTTTTCTTTGTCTTACTTTCTCTTTTCTCTTATTCAGCTTTTAGTTTTGCTGAAGAAACCACTTCAACACAATTAAATTTAACAAATCATTGGGTCGGATATTTTGCTGCCGCATTAACAGTGATTGCTTACATTGCTGCAATGGGAGAAGACGTTATTCAATTGAAAAAATCAAAACCAATGGTGTTAAGTTCTGCTTTGGTTTGGTTCGCTATTTGTATTTATTACGCGATGCACGGACAAGCAAAAACGGCTTCACTCGCTTTTGAAAGCAATTTATTAGCTTACATCGAGTTATTGTTATTTATTTTGGTATCAATGACGTATTTAAACACGATGACTGAACGCGGGATTTTTGACGGTTTGAGAATTTTATTACTTAACAAACAATATAGTTACCGACAATTATTTTGGATTACAGGTTGGTTAGCGTTTGTACTTTCAATGGTTATCAATGGACTTACCGTTGCTTTGTTAATGGGAGCTATTGTCGTTGCAGTTGGAAAAGACCAACCCAAATTTATTGCAGTTGCGTGCCTCAATGTTGTTATTGCAGCAAATGCTGGCGGAACAGTCAGTCCTTTAGGTGGTATTTCAACGTTATTCGTTTGGCAACATAAAATTCTGCACTTTTCAGAATTTTTTGCATTGATGATTCCTTGTATTGTTAATTTTTTAGTTCCCGCCAGCATGATGTATTTTTCTGTTCCTAAAGAAACACCAGATGTAACACAACAAAAAATTGGGCTTCGACGTGGTAGCAAACGGATTATCTTTCTGTTTATTTTAACGCTTGCTATTACAGTTTCATCAAATGTATTGCTCGAATTACCACCCGCTGCTGGCATGATGGCAGGTTTAGGGTTATTGCAAATGTTTAGCTACTACTTACTTAAATCAGAAAAATCTCACTTTAAAGGCATCGAAAAAAGAACTAAAACGTTGGATATTTTCCAAAGTATTAGTGATATTGATTGGGATACATTGTTGTTCTTTTATGGCGCGATGATGATTATTGGTGCTATAGGCTTTGTTGGTTATTTAGATTCCATCGCGCATTTCTTGTTCGGTGAAATCAACGTGACATTAGCCAACATTATGATTGGTTTATCTTCGGCATTCGTTGATAACGGAACGTTAATGTTTGCTGTTTTAAGTATGCACCCTGATATTCCAAATGTGCAGTGGTTGTTGTTGACGCTAACATTAGGTGTAGGTGGCAGCTTACTTTCAATTGGTTCAGCACCTGGTGTTGGATTACTTGGGCAAGTCAAAGAATATACCTTTGGCTTTCATTTGCGATGGATGCCAGCAATTTTACTCGGTTATTTTTTAAGTATCGCCGCACATTTTTTAATTAACGGACAATTTTCTAATTTATGATTTATCCCATAATTATTTACACTGATGGCGCGTGTCGTGGTAATCCTGGTAAAGGCGGTTGGGGTGCAATCTTGCGTTATAAAAACACGATAAAAGAATTGCATGGTGGTGAACATGACACAACAAACAATCGTATGGAATTAATGGCAGCAATTTCAGCATTAGAAATGTTAAAAAAACCGTGCATTGTGCATTTGTACATCGATTCAAAATACGTTTTAGACGGGATTACAAAATGGTTGCCTAATTGGAAAAAAGCAAATTGGAAAACCGCTGCAAAACAACCTGTTAAAAATGAAGATTTATGGCGACGTTTGGATTTAGCAATTCAATCGCACACCATTGATTGGCGTTGGGTGAAAGGACATTCGGGTAATCAAGGTAACGAACGCGCCGATGCGTTGGCGAATTTAGGGATTGATTCATTATAAAAATAAGGGATTTTTATGCTGACGGAATTTTCACTAATCGATAAATTTTTCAAAAAATTGGCTCTCAAAAATCCTGAAACACGTTTAGGAATTGGTGACGATTGCGCGTTGTTATCGATTCCAGATGGTTTTGAATTGGCGATTACGACTGACACGATGGTAGAAAATGTTCATTTTTTCGCCGATGCAAATCCGAAACAACTGGGACACAAATTACTAGCTGTTAATTTAAGCGATTTAGCCGCAATGGGCGCGAATCCATTAGCCGTTACGTTGGCATTGACGTTACCAAAAATTGACGAAAATTGGTTACGCGAATTTTCAGACGGTTTTTTGAATTTGGCACAACTTTATCACGTTGATTTGATTGGCGGTGACACAACGAAAGGTGCATTAACATTGACTGTGCAAGCAATGGGACTTATACCAAAAGGTAAAGCCTTAAAACGTTCAACAGCAAAAGTAGGCGATTTAATTTTTATGACAGGTTTTTTAGGCGATGCAGGATTGGGATTAAAAATTAAACAAGGTTTCGATTCTAAATCTCAAAATGCGTTAGCACGTTTTCATGCGCCGATGCCGCGTGTTGAAATCGGTTTAACATTGCGTAATTGTGCGAATTCGTGCATTGATATTTCGGACGGATTAGCAAGTGATTTGGGGCATATTTTGAAACAAAGCCACGTCGGTGCAACGTTAGATTTCGACAAATTACTGCTTTCTGCTGATGTGAAAAATTATATTGAAAAAACAGGCGATGATTTAATGCCTTTATTGGCGGGCGATGATTACGAATTGTGTTTTACCGTTTCGCCTGAATTTAAAAATAGCGTACCTGAAAATTGTACTGAAATTGGCATTATCGAATCCGAATTAGGTTTGCGTTTAAAAAAAGCAAAGCAAATCACAACATTAACAACAAAAGGTTATGAACATTTTTCTTAAACATTACGGCAACAATCAACTTTCTGTTAAAACGATTTTAACGAATCCGATTTTATTTTTAGCCTTTGGTTTTGGTTCTGGATTAGTCAAAAAAGCTCCAGGAACGTGTGGAACGATTGCAGCAATTCCTGTTTATTTGTTATTGGCACAAATGCCATTTGCGATTTATAGTGTTTTGACGATTTTATCGATTTTAGTGGGTATTAAAATTTGTGATGATGCGGCAAATTTGCTCGGTGAACACGATTTTAATGGCATTGTTTGGGACGAAGTTGCAGGTTATTTAGTGACATTGTGGTTTGTTCCATTCAGTTGGCAAGCCGTTATTTTAGGATTTGTATTGTTTCGGTTTTTCGATATTTTGAAACCATTTCCTATCAAATGGGCAGATAAACACGTTCAAGGCGGCTTAGGCATTATGCTTGATGATGTTTTAGCAGGTTTGGCTGCCGCCGCTGTTTTAGCCGTTTGTGAATCGAGTGGATTCTTTTTATCCTAAATTTCCAGGCGAAAAATTATGCTACAATCCGCGCCACTTCAATCGCTAACCCACTTTTTCTATGATTAACATCGGCAAAATAAACACGCTTAATGTAAGCAAACAAAATAGCTCAGGCATTTATTTGAGCGATGAATCTGGCAACCAAGTTTTATTGATTGATAAAAAACCACGCAAATTTGAATTAGAAGAAAGCGTCGAAGTCTTTGTTTTTGTCGATGGTGACGGACATTTTGCTGCAACAACAGAAATTCCACACGCACAAGTCGGTGACATTGCCTATTTGAAAGTCGCGTCGGTGAATTATTACGGTGCGTTTTTAGATTGGGGTTTAACAAAAAACTTGCTCGTCCCTTTCAGCGAACAACATCACGAATTGGAAGTCGATGAATGGTATTTTTTCAAAATTTTCTTAGATGAAAAAGAACGCCTCGTTGCCACAACAAAATTAAATCAATTTGTCACCGATGAAATTGAAGCAGGTCAATTTACTGTCGGACAAAAAGTCAGTTTATTGATTACAGATCAAACCGATTTAGGCATTAAAGCGATTGTGAATAATGTTGTTTGGGGATTACTTTATGAAAATGAAGTTTTCCAAATTTTACGAAAAGGACAAAAAATAGACGGTTTTATCAAAACCATTCGTGACGATTTCAAATTAGATTTGGTTTTGCATGAAATTGGTTATAAAAAAGTAATGACACTGACCGATACTATTTTACAAACATTGCGTGAAAATGGCGGCGAACTTGCCGTTAGTGATAAAAGTGAACCCGAAACCATTTACGCACTGTTTGGTGTAAGCAAAAAAGTGTTTAAACAAGCCATTGGTGCGTTATATAAACAAAAACAAATTGAAATTGAAAAAAATGCCATTAGATTGGTTAATGTTTGAATTTATCAGGAGAAAACCAAGTGTTAAAAGCACAACGTCACAGCAAACGCACTATTCATATCGATCCACAATCGGAACCCGAATTTATTATTAACCAAGCGAGAGCCTTTTTAAAATCATTGGAAGATTTACGCATTGAAATTGTGGAACGTGATGCGGCATTTGCGAAAGCAAAAGCGAGCAAAAGCAGTGTTGATATGGCGCATTATCATGAACTGGCTAAAAATATCAGTAAAAAATGCCTCGACTACGGGCGTGATTTATGTGATGCCCCTATTCCACATTGGGTTGATGGCAATTTATCCAAAGATAATGTCGAAATTACTCGTCATGCTTACGATGTCATTCGCAACAAAATTTGTGCGTCCTCAAATGTTTTCGACAGCGATTTAATGCCAAATGCGAAAACGTTGCTTGATTTTACGGAAGGCAAATTTTAAATAAAAACCGCTGTTTATGTGTTACAAAACAGCGGTTTTCTTATGTTT
>CAIVBX010000028.1 GCA_903904275.1 uncultured Pseudomonadota bacterium | reverse complement strand
CCAGGTACAAAATCCCCAGCTTCAATCAAAACCACATCGCCACGTCTTAATTGTGGGCTGGCAACTCTGGAAAAGTTTTGCAAAACGGTCACATAACTCGAACCTTGTGGAAGTGGAGCTAATTTTTTTGCCGAAATATCACGTTTCGCGCTTCGTAAAAATGAGGCTTGCGCTTTGCTTCGACCTTCGGCAACGGCTTCGGCAAAATTGGCAAATAACACCGTTCCCCAAAGCCATACCGTAATGCTTAAAATAAAATTCGGGCTATCTTTTCCGCCACCATTTAAGGCAACAATCCAAAGTAGCGTTGTCAGCAAACTTCCTAAATACACCACAAACATCACTGGATTGCGCCATTGTTGTTGCGGCGTGAGTTTTTTAAATGAATCCACCAACGCGCTTTTAATAATTTGGGGTTCAAACAAAGACATTGAAATCACTTTTTCGCTCATCACATTCTCCAATTCATTTCGCATTCAGCATTTGCAAATGTTCAACAACTGGGCCTAAAGCCAGCGCGGGAACAAATGTTAATGCACCCACCATCAACACCGTACCAATCAACAACACCACAAATAACGGCGTGTGTGTTGGCAATGTGCCTGAACTGACAGGGACAATTTTTTTCGATGCTAAAGAACCAGCAATCGCAAGGACGGGAACAATTAACCAAAAACGGGAAAACAACATCGTAAAACCGAGTAGCGTGTTATAAAAAACGGTGTTTGCTGACAAACCGCCGAATGCACTACCGTTGTTATTGCCTGCTGATGAAAGCGCGTACAAAATTTCACTAAAGCCGTGTGCGCCATTATTGAAAACAGAGGATTTTCCTGCTGCAACCATAACTGCTAAGGCTGTGCCGCCTAAAACCATCAACGGGGGAATTAAAATAGTGATGGCAGCCATTTTCATTTCAAAGGCTTCGATTTTTTTGCCTAAGTATTCAGGCGTTCTGCCAATCATCAAACCCGATACAAATACCGCGACAATGGCAAACATCACCATGCCGTAAAGTCCGCAACCGACACCACCGAAAATGACTTCACCTAATTGCATCAGCCACATGGGAATCATGCCGCCAATCGGTGTAAAAGAATCGTGCATTGAATTCACAGAACCATTCGATGCCGCCGTGGTTGCCACTGCCCATAACGCCGAATTGGCAATACCAAAGCGCGTTTCTTTGCCTTCCATGTTGCCGCCAGCCTGCATATCACTTGCTGTTTGGTCGATGTTTAATGAAGTGAAATTAGGATTGCCATTTTGTTCTGCGGGAACTTCAACGAAAATCAAGGACACTAAAATTATCGTCATTGCTGACAAAATCGCCCAACCTTGGCGCGTATCACCCACCATTACGCCGAAGGTATAACAAAGTGCGGCGGGAATGAGCAGAATTGAAAGCATTTCAAAGAAATTGCTTAATGGTGTGGGATTTTCTAAAGGATGTGCGGAATTGACGTTGAAAAAACCACCGCCATTTGTGCCTAATTGTTTAATGGCAACTTGTGACGCGGCAGGGCCGACAGCGATAACTTGTTCTTTTGTGTCGCCAATTGTTTCAACGGTGGTCACGGTGTGATACGCACTGAACGTTTGCACAACGCCTTGTCCTACCAAAAATAAGGCGAGAACTAACGACAATGGCATCAAGATATATAAAGTGCTTCGGGTTAAATCGACCCAAAAGTTACCAATACTTTCTGCGTTACGACGAATAAAACCACGAATTAACGCGACTAAAACCGCCATGCCTGTTGCGGCTGAAACAAAGTTCTGTACGGTTAAACCAAACATTTGCGTGAAATAACTCATCGTTGTTTCACCGCCGTAGCCTTGCCAATTGGTGTTTGTAGCAAAACTCACCGCCGTATTAAATGAAGACTCAGGTGAGACTGCGGCCATACCTATAGGATTCAACGGCAGGAAGCCCTGAGCGCGTTGAATAGCATAAACAACAATAATCCCCAGAACATTGAACAGCATCAGGGCCACAGCATATTCTTTCCATGTCAT
>CAIVBX010000027.1 GCA_903904275.1 uncultured Pseudomonadota bacterium | reverse complement strand
GATGCAAGTGAAATTATTGGCACGGGCAAAGATGGACGTTTAACGAAAGTCGATGTTTTAGATGTGATAAATCAACGGGCTTTGCAAGAAGCTGAAGTGATTATTTCTGCTGAACCTGAACCGCTTACAGAATTGGAACTTTCTACTCCCGCACAAAATCTACGACCTGAGCAACGTGTTCCAATGACACGATTACGCGCCAAAGTCGCGGAACGATTATTGCAAGCTCAACAAAATGCGGCAATGCTCACGACGTTCAACGAAGTCAATATGCAAAATGTGATTGATTTGCGAAATCAATATAAAACCCGTTTTGAACAAAAACATCATGTGAAATTGGGTTTTATGTCGTTTTTTGTGAAAGCCTCAATTGAAGCTTTAAAGCGTTTTCCTGTTATCAATGCGTCGATTGATGAAAATGACATTGTTTATCACGGTTTTTATGATATTGGCATTGCCGTTAGCACCGAAAAAGGCTTGATTGTGCCGATTTTACGCGACGCAGACCAGTTAGATTTTGCAGGCATTGAACAAAGTATTATTGAATTTGGTGAAAAAACGCGCACAGGTCGTTTGAGTTACGACGATTTAAAAGGCGGAACGTTCACGATAACAAACGGTGGAGTGTTTGGTTCGATGCTTTCCACGCCGATTTTAAATCCACCACAATCCGCAATTCTTGGGATGCACGCGATTAAAGAACGTCCTGTTGTTGAAAATGGGCAAATCGTGATTCGCCCAATTATGTATTTGGCGTTGTCTTATGACCACCGTTTGGTTGATGGACGTGATGCGGTTCAATTTTTAGTCACTATTAAAGAATGTTTGGAATCTCCTGCACATTTATTATTAAACATTTGAGGAAAAAATCATGACACAAATTCAAGGCTGGGCAGCAAAAAGTCCCAAAGCAGAGCTAGAACTTATTTCGGTTGATTTGGGCGAAATCGGCGCAGAAGAGGTTGAAATCGATATTGAACATTGCGGAATTTGTCATTCCGATTTATCGATGATTAACAATAATTGGGAATTTACGTCATATCCAATTATTCCAGGACATGAAGCGATTGGACGCATCAGCGCAATTGGTAAAAATGTGAAAGGCTTAAAAATTGGTCAGCGTGTGGGCGTGGGTTGGAATTCGGGAAGTTGTATGCACTGCACTGAATGCACCACAGGGCAACACAATCTTTGCTCGCAAGCCTTGCCAACGATTGCAGGCGGACATTTCGGCGGTTTTGCCAATAAAATGCGAGCGCATTGGATTTGGGTTTTGCCACTACCTGAAAATTTAGATGCCGCCTCAGCAGGACCGTTGCTTTGTGGTGGGATTACCGTTTTCGCGCCCTTTTTGAATTTTGACGTAAAACCCACGCATCATGTTGGTGTGGTTGGCATTGGCGGGTTAGGACATTTAGGCTTGAAGTTTGCTAATGCTTGGGGATGTGAAGTGACCGCATTTACCACATCAGAATCGAAAATCGACGAAGCAAAACGTTTTGGCGCACATAACGTCATCACCAGTTACGACACGGATTCGATTTTAAAAATCGCAAATTCGCTGGATTTATTACTTGTGACGGTGAATATCCCGCTGGATTGGGCAACATTGCTAAAAACGTTAAAACCGAATGGCAGATTGCACGTTGTTGGCGCGGTACTTGAACCGATGCCCATTCCTGCGATGGAGTTAATTTTAGGTCAAAAAAGCGTTTCAGGTTCGCCAACAGGTTCACCAGCGGAAATGGCAACGATGCTTGAATTTGCCGCACGTCACAATATCGCGCCACAAGTTGAACATTTCCCTATGAGCAAAGTCAACGACGCGCTCGTGCATTTGATTTCAGGCAAAGCGCGTTACCGCATTGTCTTAGATGCGGATTTTTAGTTTTATTTGTTGACGATTTTTATTCATAACAGTAAGTTACACAACTTTATTATTTAATTACTTTAAAGAGCTTTTCATGAACGAATTTCCTAGAATTGGTCGCTTGCCGCCTTACGTTTTCAACATTGTCAATGACTTAAAAGCCAAAGCGCGTGCTGCGGGCGAAGATATTATTGATTTTGGTATGGGTAATCCTGACCAACCCACGCCGCAACATATCGTTGATAAGTTAATCGAAGCGGTGCAACGTCCAGATACGCACCGTTATTCGGTTTCACGCGGCGTGCCACGTTTGCGAAAAGCGATTTGTAACTGGTACAAAACCCGTTTTGATGTTGATTTAAATTTTGACCACGAAGCAATTGTGACGATTGGTTCAAAAGAAGGTTTGGCGCATTTAGCGTTAGCGACTTTAGGCCCTGGTGACGTGGTACTTGTGCCAAATCCTGCGTATCCAATTCATCCTTACGGCGTTGTAATTGCTGGCGCGGACGTTCGTCACGTTCCGCTGGTTGAAGGTAGCAATTTTTTTGAAGAATTGACTAACGCCATTAACAATTGCTATCCAAAACCCAAAATGTTGATTCTCAATTTCCCTGGTAATCCAACCAGTGAATGTGTGGATTTGGAATTTTTTGAAAAAATCATTGCGATTGCGAAAGAGCATAAAATTTGGGTGGTTCACGATTTAGCGTATGCCGATATTGCATTTGATGGTTATGTTGCTCCGTCTATTTTGCAAGTCGAAGGCGCGAAAGATATTGCTGTCGAATTTTTTACTTTGTCGAAAAGCTACAATATGCCTGGTTGGCGCGTCGGTTTCATGTGTGGAAACAAAGAATTAGTGAACGCATTGTCACGCATCAAATCGTATTTGGATTATGGCACATTTGCGCCGATTCAAATTGCCGCAATTGCCGCGCTTGAAGGTCCTCAAGAATGCGTGAAAGAAATTTCTGATATGTATCAAAAACGCCGTGACGTGTTATGCGAAGGTTTAAATTCGGCAGGTTGGAAAGTTGAAAAACCGAAAGCCACGATGTTTGTCTGGGCAAAAATTCCTGATGCGTATTTAGAAATGGGGTCGCTTGAATTCTGCAAAAAATTGTTAATCGAAGCGAAAGTTGCCGTTGCACCTGGTATTGGTTTTGGACAATACGGCGATGACCATGTGCGTTTTGGTTTGATTGAAAATGAAAACCGTACTCGCCAAGCGGTGCGCGGCATTAAGGCAATGTTTAAAAAAGACGGCTTAATTTAAGGACGAATGATGAAACCAGTAAAAGTAGGCATTTTAGGATTAGGCACAGTCGGCGGTGGCGCGGCGAAAGTTTTACAACGTAACGCCACAGAAATTGCGAGAAGGGCAGGGCGTGAAATTATTATCACTCGTGCATCAGTAAGTGATTTGAGCAAACCGCGTTTGTGTGACACATCAAACATCGAACTCACCACAAACGGTTTTGACATCATCAACGACCCCGAAATCGACATCAT
>CAIVBX010000026.1 GCA_903904275.1 uncultured Pseudomonadota bacterium | reverse complement strand
TGACTCTTTCGCCGAAGTTGTAATCACGTTCAATCATGAACAAGCTACCGCCCAAAATCGCGCAGTTCACGGTAATCAATGGTAAGAAAATACCAAGTGCTTGATACAACGCAGGGAAAAATTTATCTAAAATCATTTCCAAGATTTGTACCAACGCCGCAATCATACCGATACAGGCAAGCAACGCTAAAAAGCTCAAATCCACGCCTTTAATGCCAAGCCACGCAAGCGCGTCTTCTTTTAAAAGTGTGTGATAAACGAGGTTGTTCGCAGGGACGGTAATCGCTTGCACGACCATCACCGCAATCCCCAAACCCATCGCAGTCGAAACTTTTTTCGATACCGCAATGAACGTACACATTCCTAAAAAGAACGATAACGCAAGGTTCTCAATGAAAACCGCTTTAACAAATAAACTGATATAGGCTTCCATTAGTGATGCCCTCCTTCTTCGCCGTGTGAAATCGACATGATTTTGAATTCGATGGCTTCACGTTGTTTGGGTTTCCATTCACGAACTGCCCAAATGAGCAAACCGATAATGAAAAACGCGCTAGGTGGCAACAACATCAAACCGTTTGGATCGTACCAGCCGCCGTCTTTGGTTAATTTCAAAACTTCGATGCCAAGCAATTTACCTGAACCGAAAATTTCGCGGAATGTTGCCACGATAATCAAAATTAAGCTGTAGCCCAAACCGTTACCGATACCGTCGATAAAACTTTCGAGCGGTGGGTTTTTCATGGCATACGCTTCAGCGCGACCCATAACGATACAGTTGGTAATAATCAAACCAACGAAAACCGATAATTGTTTGCTCACGTCATACGCGAACGCTTTTAACAATTGGTCAACCACGATTACAAGCGACGCAATAATGGTCATTTGCACGATAATCCGAATACTGCTTGGAATATGGTTACGAATTGCCGAAATCGCCGCGCTTGAACACGCTGTTACCATCGTCAACGCTAACGCCATAATGAGCGAGGTTGACATTTGTGATGTGACCGCAAGAGCCGAACAAATCCCCAATACTTGCAACGTAATCGGGTTGTTTTCGACTAACGGTTCAGTCAATACTTTTTTTGTTTCATCATTCAATAATTCGCTCATTAGTTTGCTCCTTTAACCGTTCTGACTTTCGCCAAATAAGGCGCGAAACCTTCTTTACTTGTCCAATATCTGACTAAGTTGGTCACACCTGTACTGGTTAAAGTCGCACCTGCTAAACCGTCCACTTGATATTGTGAACCAGCTTTGCTGGTATCTACTGTGCCTTTAATCAAACTTAACGCAGGTTCGCCTACGCCAGCTTCACCAAGTGAACCTTTTTCAGAAGAGGCTTGCTCAGTTTCAGCATAGATTTTTTTGCCTTTCCAAAGCGCACGCCAGTTTGGATTCACAACTTCACCGCCCAATCCTGGTGTTTCAGCTTGGTCATAGAAGTTGATACTTTGAACAGTTTGACCATCTGCTTCAACAGATAAGAAACCGTACAAAGTTGACCACAAACCATAACCGTTGATTGGCAAAATGATTGATTTGGTCGCGCCGCCTTCTTTTACTAAATAGACTTTTGCCAATTTCGCTTTAACACGAATGTGAGCAATATCTTTATCTTTAGTAATCGCGATACTTTGCGCGGGGTCTTTTGCCGCTTTACGTTGGTCATACGCATTTGCGTCGCCATCCGCATAGTTACCCGTTTCTAAATCGACTAATTTCGCTTCGATTCTTTCCGCAAACGCTTTTTCGAT
>CAIVBX010000025.1 GCA_903904275.1 uncultured Pseudomonadota bacterium | reverse complement strand
GTTTATCACTACGTCAGCCACGACCATCATTTAGAACGCCGTTGTGAATTCACGGCGGCTGATGCGCCATCGGAATTGTATGTTGGATTGTCTTCGATTCATTGGCGCGAAGCGTGGAAATACGGTGAGCGAGCGTTTCGTTATTGCCAACACGATATTGGTCATGCGTTGGCAGCGTTGAGTTATGCTGCGGCGTGTTTGGGTTGGACGGTGGAATTATGCAGTGAAGCTACCGACGCGCAAATTGCCCAATGGTTAGGTTTGAATCGCGCTGAGGAATTTGTAAAAGATGAACACGAAACCGCCGATTTGTTTTGTCGAATCCGTACTAATCAAAAAACGCCCGTTGATTTTGAGGAAAATCGTTTGTCAGAAATCCTACAAAACGCCGTGTGGTTTGGAAAAGCCGAGCGGTTGAATGGACGACATTTTTATCGTTGGGCGATTATCGATGAGGTTTCAAAGCAAGCGGAAAAATTCGCCCATTCGGTTGAACGCCTGCAATTTCCGCATTTTGAATTACCCAAACCGAGCCATGATTTGCCAGCCAGTCGTTTGATTCGGGGGCGGCGAAGCGCACAACATTTCAATGGTAAATCTGAGCCATTGCCACTTGCGGATTTTTACCGCATTTTGTCTGCCTTGTTGCCGAATGCCAAACCGCCTTTTACGGCGTGGAATTGGTCGCCGCAAGTGCATTTATTTTTATTTGTGCATCGCGTAGAAGGTTTGGAATCGGGTTTGTATTTTTTGCCGCGTGACTGCGAAGTTGTCCCCGAATTAAAAGACGCGCTTTCGGCGGAATTTATTTGGCAGAAAATCGATGCGCCGTTTGAATTTTATCAATTGGCGCAAGAGGATTTTAAACAACTCGCGCGAACGTTATCGTGTTTTCAACCGATTGCCAGCGATAGCGCGTTTAGTTTGGGAATGTTGGCGAATTTTTCAGAAAATGTTGAATCGGAAGCTTGGCGTTATCGGCGTTTGTTTTGGGAATGTGGTTTGCTCGGACAGATTTTGTATTTAGAAGCCGAAGCGGCTGGTGTGCGTGGCACAGGGATTGGTTGTTTTTTTGATGATGAAGTGCATCGGATGTTGGGTTTGAAAAATGAACGTTGGCAAAGTTTGTATCATTTCACCGTTGGCGAACCGTTAGAGGATAAACGGATTCAGACGTTTGCGGCTTATGAGCATTTGGGAAGTTAAACATCAAATCTATCCATATTTTTAAACATCAATGATGGATTAACACCAAAAGTGGCTCGAAAACATCGGTTAAAATGTGCCGAATCCGTAAATCCTGCTTCCATCGCCGCATGAGTTAGATTATCCACTTTATGCAAAGTTTCCATCGCAGTAATAACTCGCCGCCAAATTTTATAACGGCTGTAGGGAATATCGGATTGTTCTCGAAATAAATGCCGAAATCTCGACGGCGACAATCCTACTGTATTTGCTAGATATTCTTGGCTAAATTCAGTCCCGCAATCAAGCCGAATTGTTTGCATAATGCTATCAATACGCGGGTCTAATTGATGCGTAATTTCTATTTCTACATTTAGCAGTTTATCGATTAACTGTTGAATCTGCGTTTTCGTTAAATTTTCTTGATAAATCGTTTGAAAAACATCAACCCATTCAACATCGTCAACAGGAGTAATGGTTGTCGGACTAAAAGAAAAACGTTTTTTTAGACGCATAAAATCCGCTGAGTTTTTTTCAATCATCAACGAGGCAATCACATTTCCATTGCAAAATAACTCGTGGTCACATCCTGCGGGAATAATTGCGCAACGATAAGGCTGATAACTGCCATCAACCGTTTTTAAATAAAATGGCTGATACATGCCAACGTTAATGGCAAATGTTCCCATCGAATGCAACCCCAAGTAAGCCACTGAACCAAAAATTAAAGTTTGGTTTTCCCACATAAATAAATTTGGGCGAAAACAGGTTGGATTTTTCAGAATTAGCCGTTTCATACAATTTATTTTTCATCGATAGAATTAAGATGGTTGCTCATTTTTTCAACTTGAGAAGAACAACTATGGAAACCGTACTCAATCAAACCGCTCCTGTTATTGCTATTTCATCAGCGGGGATATTTTTTCTTATTGGTTTATTAACTGGTGCATGGAAATATCAGTGCATGGCTCAAAATGCAGAATTTAAAGCTCCGTATTATGTCGATATTTCGCATCGAGCGTCATTGATATATGCTTTCGCGGCGATGTTAATTGCCGTTTTTGCCGCGTTAAGCGCGTTCCCCGCTTGGCTAAACATTCTAGCAACAATCGCCCCTTTGCTATTTTTTGCCATTGCAATTTTAAACTATATAAAGCTAGGACTAAAAAATAACACGAACAATCAACTGCGAGATTCTGAAAATCCTGCGGCGGATAAAATTTTATTGAAAACGTTGATGATTGCCGAAATAGGCGGATTTTTACTGTTGTTGATAGGTTTTTTTGTCAGAGTCTTGGGATAAGATTTGTAAGGGGGGAGGTAAAATCTTCCTCTGATTCATTTTGAATTTTCAATTGTAATCGCTGTAAAACCGCCGCCAATTGTCCGAAAATTGGTTGTTTGCCCTTGATACAAACGCGCACAAGTCAGTTGAATTTCACCGTCATAAACATAAGCCCGCAAATCAAATTTAAACATTTCTAAACGTTCTTCAATTTGAATTTGCTGTGTTTTTGGCGGCACAAAATTTTGTGCAACGTAATCATTCGCTAGAATTTCACCAAAAACCCGTTTTGTTAATTTGTCGCCACGATATGCCGCTTTGCTGCCGTAACCTTTTGTCGGTTTGAAAAAAAGTTGTTTTCGCCCGCCCCATAAACATTCCGCATTTTTTGCTTCAACTAAAATCGTTGGCGCAATGCCATTGAGTAAAATGTGGCGTGTTTTCTCGTCCACACCGAATGATTCTAAAATTGTCGCATTCGTTAAAACAGTTAAGTTCCGTTTATCTGCGTAAAGTGCGTGCGCTTTAGGATGTGGCGTAATAACGACTTTTTTATCTAAGTATGCGGCAAGCAAATCCTGTTGATTCGGTTCAAGTAATGCAAAATCTGTCAATCGGTTATAAACCAAATCAATCTGCGTGTTTTCATACCAAAGTTGTTGCGAGTGATAACGCAAATTTTCAGGCGCACAAATCATTGCGTGAATACCATGTTGTTCAAAAAGCTGTTTGAACAATAAAAATTCAGCATAAAGATATTGTTCTGTTGGCGATTCATCCACGATAGCAATTGTTTTTAATGGTTTTGAATCGCATGAAATTTGCCATTCATGCAGAAACATATCAATAAACTGCTGTTCTGTTTTCGTTTTAAATTTTAATGAATTCAACAATGCACCACCTGCATTTGTATTGATTTCAATCAATTTTAAATCATCATTTTCGTCAATGTGAAAATCGTATCCCAAAAAAACGCCTTTCGCTTTGGGTTCAAAAAGTGCGGTTTGAGGGGCAAAATTTAAAACGTGATGTTGATATTCAGGTAATGAAATGACGGATTCAATTGCAGTGATGATTTCGTTTTGTTGCTCGAAACTTTTTTGTGACACAAAAACAGGCGAATGAGCAAAGATATTTTCGGGAAGTGGCGCGTCGAGATGCGAAAACACATCTCGATTTAATAGGTAAGAAGTCAAATTATTTTCGTGTGAATTTTTGCATTAACGCCGATTTTTTGGCGGGTTCAGGAGATTGTGTTGATGCGGTACTAACAACGGCTTTTTCAAAAATAGGCTCTGGTACAATTTGAACTGGCGGAGGTGTTTGTACAACAACGACAGGTTCAGGAATAATGGCTGGAACAATTTTGGGAGTTTCTACGATAGGTGTTAAAACCGCGTTGTAAAGATTAAAATTATCATTCAGCGATTGTACTAATTCTTTCGCTTTGTTTCGTAAAACAGAAAGTTGTGCTTTGGTTTTTTTATTCCAACTTGCAGGTTCGCTGGTAGGTAGCATAATGCGTGAAAACGTTAAATTTTGTTCAAATAATGCGACCAGATTTTCAGTTAAATGTAAGCGTTTTTGACGTTTTTCTAACGACTTAATTTCAAATTTTGCCTGCATTTTTGATAACAAAACGTGCGTTGGAATCATAAATGAAACCGTCATAAGAACAATAACAGAACCGACAATCGGGTCTAGCAATAATTCTAAAAAGCCCATTTCAACTTCCAAAACCACAGCCATCATGGAAAGAAAACCTAAAATAATCAGACTTGAAAACGTCGAACGGTCTTTCCAATTTGAAATAGCACGTTTCACTTCAAAAATCACCACATTTTCGACATCATCAATGCTTTTTTCGAGCGAATGCAAAACGCGATAAGAGCGTTGTAAACCCGCATTTGCAATACGTTGTTCTAACAATCTGAAATCAGAGGATGTTTGATTTTCAAGTTGTGAAATGCCAATGAATTGTCCGATTGTTAAACCCAAATCAGCTAATTTTTTTTGCCATGTTGCTGCGCCAGCGGTTGTATCGTCAAACAAATAAACCAGTTTATTGCTTTCTTGTTGTTTGATAAGTGTTGCAGTTAAGGCTTTTGCTAAATCGGAAGTTGTGTTGAAAATATCACAAAATACCAAAACAACATCCGATTGTTCCATGCTGTAAGTTGTTAAGAAATTTGAAACCTCATAATTTGTCGCATGAATAAAATTAGGAATATTGATAAACAATTTACCTTGCAAACGTGAACTGTTCAGCGTTCGCATTTCTAAATTAGTGTTAATACATTCGCCTTCACCTTTTTGAATTTGTTCAAGTTTTTGACTAACTCGATAAAATGGATAACGATAATCCACGTCTAAAGCGGTCGCGGGTAAAATCGTTTGGTTTGTTTGCGGACTGTGCATTAAAACTGTCGTTTTATGTGTGGTTGGAAGCTCAACATTCAAGTAACGCGCTAAAAATGTTTCTTTTGCACCAGAATTTCCACCCACAATGCTGACTGTTGCCCACCATGAAGTCTGAATGGCGGTTGTATCATCGTTTTCAATCAAACCTAAATCAAATTCAAATTGGTCAAGTTCATGAAATACTTTAATCGCGTTTTGCAAAACAGGATTTTCTATCGCAAATTGACTCTGGAGATTGATTAAATGTTTGCTCGCTGTTTTTTCAGTCATTTCGTCAGCACCTTCGTGGAGTAAAAATTAAGGCGAAAGAATACCTTAATCGTCAGATAATGCAAAGGCGAGCGCATGGGATTTTATGCCATAATGCGCCCCATTATTTACTTTAGAAATTTGGGATAATTTTTTATGACACAACGAAAAATTTTAGTTACCAGCGCATTACCTTATGCCAATGGCGCAATTCATTTAGGTCATTTGGTCGAATATATTCAAACCGATATTTGGGTGCGTTTTCAAAAACAACGTGGCAACGAATGTTATTACGTTTGTGCTGATGACGCACACGGCACGCCGATTATGCTCAAAGCTGACCGCGATGGCATTACGCCTGAAGAATTGATTGCGGAAATTGGGAAAAGTCATTCGGCTGATTTTTCAGATTTTGGGATTGCATTCGATAATTATCACTGCACGCATTCACCTGAAAATAAACATTTTGCAGAGTTGATTTACACACGTTTGCGTGATGCAGGTCACATCAGTTCACGCACTATTACGCAAGCATTTGACCCTGTTAAAAATATGTTTTTGCCTGATCGTTTTATCAAAGGCGATTGCCCAAAATGCGGAGCAAAAGACCAATACGGCGATGGTTGCGAAGTTTGCGGAGCGAATTATTCTCCAACCGATTTAAAAAATGCCGTTTCAGCTGTTTCGGGTGCAACGCCGATTGAAAAAGAATCCGAGCATTATTTTTTCAATTTGGCTGATTTCACTGAAATGTTGCGCGACTGGACAACGGCAGGACATTTGCAATCGGAAGTTCGCAATAAATTAGCAGAATGGCTCGAAGGTGGTTTGCAACAGATCGG
>CAIVBX010000024.1 GCA_903904275.1 uncultured Pseudomonadota bacterium | reverse complement strand
TCTTAGAAAAGACCACACGCCTGTTTCCATTTTTTTGGTGAACGGCATTAAGTTGCAAGGCAAAATTGATTCATTCGATCAATATGTCATTATGCTGAAAAATACCGTTAGCCAAATGGTTTATAAACACGCCATTTCCACAATTGTGCCAAGTAAAATGGTGCGTTTAAACAGTGATGTTGATGAGCATAACGATGAGTAAATCATGCAAGATTTAGTTTCAGAACGTCCCGATACAGGTGAACGTGCGATTTTAGTTCACATGATTTTTCATCATGGTGATGCACATTTAGAAGAACTCAAAGAATTAGCAAAATCAGCGGCAACCGAGCCTGTTCATGTTGTAACAGGCGGTCGGCAACGTCCTGATCCAAAATACTTTATTGGCACAGGAAAACTCGACGAATTGAAATCGGCGATTGAGTTATTTGAAGCTGATGTTGTGCTATTTAATCATGCTCTTTCACCAAGCCAAGAACGCAATTTAGAACGTTTTTTAGGCGTTCGCGTTGTTGATAGAAATGGGCTAATTCTCGATATTTTCGCGCAACGAGCGCAATCATTTGAAGGCAAATTACAAGTTGAACTCGCGCAACTGAAACATTTATCGACGCGCTTGGTTCGTGGTTGGACGCATTTAGAACGGCAAAAAGGCGGTATCGGGATGCGTGGGCCGGGTGAAACGCAATTAGAAACTGACCGTCGTTTGCTTGCTGTACGATTAAAACAAATTCAACAACGGCTTGATAAAGTAGATAAACAGCGTCATCAAGGTCGTTCTCAACGTAAAAAATCAGAAACACCAACCATTTCGCTTGTCGGTTACACCAACGCAGGCAAATCAACGCTTTTCAACACATTAACAGGCGCAGATATTTACGCTGCGAATCAATTATTTGCGACACTTGACCCAACATTGCGTCGTTATGTTTTACCCAATAATGCGGAAGTCGTTTTTGCCGATACGGTCGGATTTATTCGCCATTTGCCGCATGAATTAGTAGCTGCGTTTAAATCAACGTTGCAAGAAGCCTTGGAAGCCGATTTGCTTTTACACATTGTCGATGCTGCCGCAGAAGACCGTGACGATTTAATGAAACAAGTGGATTTGGTTTTAGAAGAAATTGGCGCAGCAAAAATTCCGCGTTTAGAAATTTTTAACAAAATTGATTTGTTAGAAAATATCGAGCCACATATTGATCGAGATGATGAAGGCAACGCAATTCGTGTTTGGTTATCCGCGCAAACAGGGCAGGGCGTGGAATTATTATTCCAAGTTTTGGTCGAAAAATTCGCCAATACGAAAGTTCGCCATCGACTTTTCTTAACATCAAAACAAGGCGGGATTCGAGCGAAATTATGTGCAAACGCGCAAATTTTAGAAGAATCGATTGATGAATTTGGTGACACGACATTGTTTATCGAAATCGATTTTAAGCATTTAGGTTTGCTCAAAGACGTGGAAATTCTGGACTAATGCGAGCGATGATTTTAGCGGCAGGACGCGGAGAAAGAATGCGTCCATTAACAGATTTCACACCAAAACCTCTTTTGAAAGCGGCTGGAAAATCGTTAATTGAACGCACAATTGAGCATTTAGTCGCGGCAGGTTTCAAAGAATTAGTTATCAATCATGCGTATTTAGGTCATCAAATTGAAGAAAATTTGGGCGATGGTTCGCAATTTGGCGCACGCATTTTGTATTCGCACGAAGGCAAAAATGGTTTAGAAACAGCAGGGGGAATTATTCACGCATTGCCTTTGATGGATGATGGGAAACCATTTTTAGTAGTGAATGGTGATATTGCTACCGATTTTCCTTTTATTGAACTTCGTGAAAAATCATTTGATTTAGCACATTTAGTTTTAGTTCCAAATCCTAAACATCATCAAAAGGGGGATTTTCAACTCAATTCTAACGATTTACTTTCTTCTGAAAATAGCAACCGTTTTACCTTTAGTGGCATTGGAATTTATTCACCTGAATTCTTTTTGAACGCACCTAAAAATAGCAAAAAACTTGCCCCATTATTACGCGAAGCGATGCTTGAAAAGCGTATAACAGGACAAGTTTTTAACGGTTTTTGGATGGATATTGGTACACCCGAAAGATTAAAGACGTTAGAACATCATTATTTATCTTGCACCTTTCCCCCATAAAATAATCTCAACGGTGCTAATCATGATGAAAAAATCTAAAAATAAACTGTAATTCTTAACGTAATACAAATCGTATTGCAGTTTTTGAATCGTATCTTCTTCATTCGCGCCGTAGGGATAACACAATTGCGCCCAACCTGTAATGCCTGGTTTTACACGGTGTCTTTCACGATAATACGGAATTCTTTCTTCAAATCCACTTACAAATTCAGGGCGTTCAGGTCTAGGACCAACAAAACTCATTTCGCCATTTAGCACATTGAAAATTTGTGGCAATTCATCGATTCGATATTTACGAATAAAACCACCTATTTTTGTGACACGGTTATCATTTTGTTGCGCCCATTGTGCGCCATTTTTTTCAGCATCAAGACGCATACTTCTAAATTTCAACACATTGAAAAGTTTATTATTTTCGCCAACACGCTGTTGTTTATAAATCACCGAACCTTTGAAACCTGATTCCCAACTGATTGCAAACGCGGTTATTAACATCACAAACCAAGAAACGGATAACAACAATAAACTGGCAAAAATATCAAAACCGCGTTTACAAAAAGTTCTGAACATACTTTGCGAAAAACCGTCTGAATAAATCAACCAATTCGGATACAAATCCACTAATGAAAGAATGCCTTTTTCCCGTTCATGAAAATCAATCATGTCTAAAACGTTAATGCCCGACATTTTGCAATCAAGAATTTCGGCCATTAGAATTTTTGAATGTGAATCGTCAAGTGTCATGACAATTTCATCGATATTTAATAACACACAGGTTTTTAATAAATTATTTTCTGCATGAATAATGAGATTTGTATCAACAGATAATTTTTCTGAAGGCAAAACAAAAAAACCTAAAATTGAGAAACCTTTGTGTAAAAAGGCGTTATTTGTTTGTGCTAATCGTTGTGCTTTTTCGCCGCCGCCAATGACCAAAATACGATGTTTTAAATAATCGGTATTCACAAATTTATAAAATAAAAATCGTGACAACATCATACCTAAAAAAGCAAAAACAAATCCGTAATCTAAAACGCGATGTGCGACTAAAAAATCAGGAAAAAAATAATCAATTTGCGTCACGATTAAAAACGCAATGAAAAAACTAAAACCCATTCGGCGAATTAAGCTGTAATCTTCTAAGCTCAAACTGCGGCGATATAAGCCTAAAACGATGCAAGAAATTCCAACAATGGCAGCAAAAATTAAACTTTCAAATGCAATGCCATATTTTTCTATCGAGTCGCTGGTTAAAAATTCACCACTGAAATACATCGCGGTAAAAAAAATACCGAATTCCAAACCTAGTAACAATAAATAGGCTTTAGAAATGTAATGGTTAAAAATACGAATCATGAAATTACCTTGAAGAAATGATTACAAAATGCCGATTGCACGGCGTAATTGCAGTATTGCCAAATTTGAATCAAACGTGGCGTTGTTAAAATTATTGTGTGCCATCGTGCGTAAATCTTCAGCTCGCAACACATCGGTGTTTGTGGATAAACCTTGTTGATAACGGTCGGTTGTCACTTTTAAATTTTCATCCGCTTGTGTAATCGATTGTTGCGTCACCGCGATTCTTTTTTTTGCTTCATCATAATTAAGCCAGGCTTGGCGCACTTGCAAACCAATTAAACTCGACAAATTGTCCCGCTGTTCTTTTAATGCTAATGCTTGTCCTGTGATTGCGTCACTTGCGTGTGTTGAGCCTGCATCGAGTTTCCATTCTACGCCGACATTTGCCATCCACATTCCTTCATAGGCTTGATAACGATTTTGTTGATATTGATAGCCGCCATTGATACCAACTTGAGGCAATAAACCTGCTTTGACACTTTTAGATTGGTGTTCTAACGATTCAATTTGCTGCGAAATAGCGACTAATTCTGTGCGTTGTTTTAACGCATTATTGCTTAACTCAGTGATGTTTTCTGTTGGAATGCTTGGGAATTTGTTGGCTAATTTGACATCCTGCGTTAAATTTCGATCTAACAATTGATTGTAATGCGCTCGGGCAATATCAAGTTGATTCATTACTTGAACAATTTCTTGTTTTGCGTTGGCTAATTCGACGCTTGCCGCTAATTGGTCATTTTTCGCGACAATACCTTGTTCAAATAAATTATTCACGTCCTTGATGTGACGTTCTAATGTATCAACGTGATTTTGGGCAACTTGCAAACCATTCTCTACACGCAACACCATAATATAGGCTTCAGCAACTTGCATTTTGATATTTGAAACCGACGTTATTTCATTTGATTGCGTGGCTTTTAATGCAGCTTGCGCGGCGTTGATGTTATGAGTAATTTTTCCACCTGTGTAAATTGGCAATGACGCAATTGCCTGTGCTTTGACGCTACCAGGTTGTGCCATACTAAAAAGTGCTGTTCTACCACCAATATCCGTTTTCGCAGTTGGTGTTTCACTGTATTGCGTATAACCACTGCTGACATTGAGTGTTGGCAGACGTTGAT